>PLCH01000226.1 GCA_003135585.1 Chitinophagaceae bacterium | reverse complement strand
CCCTTAACCCATCCCATAAGGGATCCTATCAAATGTATTTGCTACCAAATCAATTAATATGAAAATTGTTATCCCCGTTATGGGCGTTTTGGTCAGCTTTCTTTTTTTCAGTTTCATAAAAAATCAAAACAATGATAAGATGCTATTGAGACATGTAGTACTTTTCAAATTCAAAGAAGATACGCCGCCCGACAAAACGAAAGAACTGGAAAACGCTTTTCGTGCCTTACCCGGAAAGATCAGCCTTATAAAAAAATTTGAATGGGGCACCAATTCAAGTCCTGAAAATCTTTCCCAGGGATTTACGCATTGCTTTTTTGTAACCTTCAGCAGTGACGCGGACCGGGATGCATATCTCGTTCATCCTGCACATAAAGAGTTTGGGAAATTACTCAAACCCATACTTGACAAAGTTTTGGTGCTGGACTATTGGGCAAATAACTGAATTAATTGCACCTGGCGGCTCCACAATTATTTACTCCGTAATAGGAATCACCTCTTTCACTGCGCTTACGTTGATAGGTCCGTAAATATGAGGAAAAGTTTCTTCAATAGAAGGGGACCAATCGTAGATCAGCGGACTGGTAATTTTTTCGGTATCAATCACCAGTTTTACCAGGTTTGTTTTACCGGCAAAATAACGTTTCAATACATTCCCTATTTGGTTTTCTTCACAGCAATGAATATATCCTTCTTCTTTTAAGGAAGAGGTTACATATTGCCCGGCTGCCTGTGATGCCTGCCATTCCTTTTTTGTTGTAAGGTGATAAATTATAGACATAGCGCGTTAATCCTTTAAAGGGATTTTTGGTAATACTCGATTAATATGTTTTTCAATCATGAGCAAATCAGTCAATACAATGGCTGTCACAGCCTCCAACACAACGGGTACCCTCAATGCAATGCAAAGATCATGTCGGCCCTTTATTGAAAACGGGGCGACCTCACCGGTTTGCCAATTCAGGGTCTGCTGTTCTTTCGGTGTAGAGGAGNNTACCAGTTCGTTGCCATTGGTAATACCGCCCACTACCCCTCCGGCATGATTTGTTTTGGTTTTGCCATTGGTATTTTCAATAGCATCGTTGTGTTCCGATCCAAACATCTTTGCGGCGGCAAATCCAGTTCCGAATTCAATGGCTCTGATCGCCGGAATGGCGAACACTGCATGGCTGATCAATGATTCAACAGAATCAAAAAACGGCTCGCCCAAGCCTACCGGCAAGTCTGTCACCCTGCATTCAACAATTCCGCCAACTGAATCCTTGGCATTGATTGCTTTTTGGAGTCCTTTTTCGATATCCTTTTCTCCCCCAATTTCAAGAATGGAAGATTTAATCTGAGGGGAGACCTCACCCGGCAACAGGCCAAGCAGTTTTTTTGCGATTACTCCTCCAGCTACAAGTGCAACGGTTAATCTGCCACTAAAATGTCCGCCGCCCCGATAGTCTTCAAAACCACCGAATTTTTTATGTGCCACAAAATCCGCATGCCCCGGACGTGGGAGTGAGCGCTGTTTTTCATAGTCATCCGAGCGGGTATTTTTGTTTTCAAAAAAAATCGCTATGGGCGCCCCGGTCGTCACATTATTAAAAACACCACTCTTGAATATAGGAATGTCATCCTCCTTGCGGGGAGTAGTACCCTTCTGAATATCGCCTTTCCGTCTTTCAATATCAACCAGGAAATCCTCAGCTGTGATGGGCAACCCCGCAGGGCAGCCATCGATAATTAATCCAACACTTACTCCGTGTGATTCACCGAAAATGGTTATTCTGAATATTCGTCCGAATGAATTCATGCGTCAAATCCGCACTAATGCGGCAATTTAAAATCAAACCTATTTTAAAATAAAAAGATCACAGTTTATTGACAGCTGGGTAGAGAATCTCAAGGCTCGCCCCTGCTAGTAAAAGATCTTCATAAAAACCGGGATAAGATTTTTCAACAGCTTCTGCTTCTTCGATTATTACTTCAGAAGCTGCCTTAAGCCCTGCCACCGAACAAGCCATTGCAATCCGGTGGTCGTGCCGGGAATTCACCAATCCGCCCTTTACTCCTTTTCCCCCTTTTATAATCATTTGATCGTCCTTCAATTCTATTGATACACCTATTTTTCCAAATTCTTCCTGTAGGGTAAGGGCACGGTTGCTTTCCTTATGTGCCAATCGCTGTATTCCCCCAATGACGGATATTCCCTCACAATAAGCGGCCAGGGATACAAGGGGAGGGAATAAATCAGGGCAGTTGGTCGCGTCAAATTCAAATGCCTTTAAATTGGCCTCGGCAATTTCAATACCTTCAGTCCGAAGGTTTGGTCTTGCGCCTGAACTTATCAAAGCCTGCAAAATAGCCTTATCAGCCTGGGCNNTATTAAAATATTCCCTGCTATGGCCGCTGCCACCATCAGAAACGCCGCTCCGCTCCAATCCCCTTCCACCGAATAGTTGACCGTCCGTCCCTCGCCGGCTGAAGGAATAATCTGTGGCCTGTCAGGAAAATAAAAATCCTCATAGTTTCTGTTTTCAAGTTCCCATCCAAAACGTTTCATTACCTGCAAGGTAAGATCAATATAAGGCTTGCTTGTGAGGTTCTTTACTCTGATGGAAAGATTTTCCGCACCTGACGCAGCATATGCCATTAACAACCCCGTAAGGAATTGAGAACTTAGAGAACCATCTATTTCAATTTCCTTTGGCTGAAGTGGCCCTTTTATAACCAAAGGAAGCTTCCCATTATTTGAAATAACCTCCACCCCTAATTGTGGCAATACTTTATCAAAAAAATCCATCGGACGGTTGAGCAGGCTTCCTCTTCCTTCTATTCTCATGCGTTTTGGGCAGGTGGCTATGATCGGCGTAAACATCCTTAGACCCAATCCACTCTCCCCGCAGTCAATAGTATCTCCGGCGGGGTTCACCCCATTCCCCATAATTCTTAAAGATCCATCACTAAGATTCTCAATCGTCGCTCCTAGAACCCGGATCACCCGCAAGGCAGCCATATCATCATTGGAGTGGCCGGGGTTNNCCCCTCTTCTGACCAAAGCAGCCGCGCAAGCCCGTTGCATTGAGCTTTTAGATGAGGGTGCCTGGATGGTTCCCTTTATCATTGAGGGATATATAATAACTCGCATAATATGGATCAAAATACCAAGAGCAAAAAAAAATTATCAGCGTGAGGATGCGATCGATTCAATCAACTTTTCAAGTTGATCAATAGCCATGTTTTTGACGACGGCCTGACCGATCTTTGTTAAGAGCACATAATTCATTGATTTGTTCACTCTTTTTTTATCCATCTTCAGGACCCTGAAAACCTTTTTGGAATCAATTTCCGAGTTGGTGGGTAATCCATATTTTTGCAAGACCCCTACCAGCCTCGTTGTATCTTTGAAAANNGAAAACGGTAAATTGTTCCGATAAAAGGGCGGCGGCAACCATACCAATTGAAATTGCTTTGCCGTGGGATAAACCATACAGTTTTTCAATTGCATGACCAACCGTGTGACCGAAATTTAATAATCGTCTTTCTCCGTTTTCGAACTCATCTTTCTGTACTATTTCTGATTTGATCTTTACGTTTGTGCGGATAAGTTTTAATAAGGCCGCCTGATCCTTTTGGTAGAATCCCGGCTTATTGTGCTCCAGTTCGCTGAATAACCGGGCATTTTTTATACAGGCGTGTTTGATGATCTCGGCAAATCCGTTGGTCCATTCCTCTCTCGGTAAGGACTTTAGTAAAGAGATATCGTATAACAAAAAATCCGGTTGCCTTACCAAACCTACCAGGTTCTTGTAGGGTCCGACATCAATTCCGTTCTTTCCGCCGATGGAAGCATCCACCATCGCCAATAAAGTGGAAGGTACAAAGCCAAATTTCAACCCGCGCATGTAAATGGATGCTACAAAACCTGTTATATCTGTTACTACTCCGCCTCCCGCTCCAATTAGAAAAGTCTTCCTGTCTGCTTCCATCCGCAAAAGCTGCTCAATAATGGAATTTACTGTTTCCTGNNGCCTGCTTTTATTAGGATGGTCTGCCAGCCTTTAAATTTCTTCGGGTGAAGACTGAATACATTTTCGTCTGTAATTATTATGGAATGGTTCTTATCCACCAGGTTCTCCAAATAAGAGAAATCGACATCAAAATAATAGTCAGTCGTCTTATTTGAAAATCTATACTGAATTCGTTTCATTAACTATTCATTATCTTATTTTGATGGCTGATACTTTCCATGTGGACGGCATCAAAATATTTCGTGATGAATTCCTTGGTCAGTCCTATTTGTTCACCCTTCCGGAAAGCCCTTTCCAGTATTGCATTCCACCGGTTCGTTTGCAGAATGGTTATATTATTTTCCTTTTTGTACTGGCCGATCTGGTCTGCAATTTTCATTCGTTGTCCCAGCAAATGAAGAAGCTCGTCATCCAGCTGATTAATCTGTTGACGCATTTTTTCCATAACTGCATGAAACTCTTCGGAAGCAATATCTTCCTTTCTCCAACGAATGCTGTTCAGCAATTCTCCAAGACGTTCCGGGGTAATCTGCTGTTTTGGGTCGCTCCAGGCGTTATCCGGATCAATATGACTTTCTATAATAAGCCCATCAAAATCAAGGTCAATCGCCTTTTGTGCGACATCCAGCAAAATATCTCTGCGTCCACAAATATGCGAGGGATCGTTGATAATCATTAATTCAGGATGGCGACGCTTCATCTCGATGGCAAGGTGCCACATGGGGGCGTTGCGGTATTCTGTATTGCCATAGGAACTAAATCCCCGATGGATCAACCCTATTTGTTTGATACCAGCCTTTGCTACACGCTCCAATGCCCCAATCCACAATTCCAGATCGGGGTTGATAGGATTCTTGATTAGGACCGGTACATCGGAACCTCGCAGGGCATCTGCCACCTCCTGTACGCTAAAGGGATTGACTGTGGTTCGGGCGCCTATCCAGAGTACATCAATGTCGAAGTGCAGAGCATCTTCCACCTGTTTGGCTGTAGCCACTTCCACGGTTATTGGAAGTCCGGTTAATTTTTTTGCCTGTTGCAACCAGGGTAACCCCTTGGTACCAATTCCCTCAAAACTTCCTGGCCGGGTGCGGGGTTTCCATATGCCCGCGCGCATTATATCCACTCTGCCTGTTTTGCGCAGCCTTACGGCAGTTTCTATAACCTGCTCTTCTGTCTCTGCACTGCAGGGACCTGCAATAATTAAGGGGCGTTTCTGCCATTTTTCCTGTACCAACTCTTTCATGTTACCAATTTTTGTAGCTTCCATATTTTAAGAATTTTTTTTATAAAATGGCCTTAGAAACCAATTCCCAAATGAACGGACGAAAGTAAAGGAGATGAAATACCAAACCAGCCTATTTTTGGTTTTTTTGGGATTTCACTATCTGCTGTTTGCATCATTCATCCTTATCCTTCTTCCTTTGTATTTTTTCCCGTCAATCGCACTAATCATCTGTGGGGCCACTTTACGGTCAATCTCTATCCAGCTGTTCATTTCCTTCATATCGATTTTTCCCAGAACTTCCTTTCGCAAATCACTCATATCCAGAATAAATTGCAAAAAACTCGCCTTGTAAAAACCGTCTTTTGTACCCAGATTAACAAACAATCTCATATAATCACCGTTCCCGGCAAATTCCCTCTCTCTTGGCTCTCTTCTCCTTAACGGCTCCCTTTCCCTTCTGGCACCAACGAAATCCCTTGACTCTCCCCTATCCCTGTAATCACGCTGGCGCTCCCTTATATTCAGGTCTTCAGCATTCTCATAATATTTTAAGAACCTGTCAAATTCCATGGCTGCCATCCGCTTAAGCACATCTTCCTTGCTGATGTCTGCAAACTTTTCCTGCAACATAGGCACATAAGTTTCGTAATCGCCATGGCTGATATCGGTTTGCAGTAATTTCTCCATAAAATGGAAGAATTGTTTGCGGCATACATCTTTGCCACCGGGTATTTCCAACTTGTGAAAGGGTACCTGCACCATCCTTTCAATCAGTTTCAACTTGCTTATTTCACGGCTATGGACAATTGAAATACAAATACCTGTATTACCGGCTCGACCCGTACGGCCACTCCGGTGGGTATAAACTTCCACGTCATCAGGTAATTCATAATTAATAACGTGGCTGATCCCCTGCACATCAATTCCTCTTGCTGCGACATCAGTAGCAATGAGCAACTGCAAGGATTTTACCCGGAATTCACCCATTACCTTATCGCGTTGTTGCTGGGTGAGATCCCCATGCAAAGCATCTATATCATATCCTTCCCTTGTTAATTTTTCTGCTATGTTCTGGGCGTCCAGCTTGGTACGGGTGAAAACGATGCCGTAAATTCCAGGATTAAAATCAATGATTCTTTTCAAAGTTTCATAGCGGTGGTGGGCTGAGGTCACATAATATTGATGATCCACATCCTTATTTGCTGTATTCATTTTCCCAACAGTAATCTCTTCCGGTTGATGCATGTA
>PLCH01000412.1:2563-5145 GCA_003135585.1 Chitinophagaceae bacterium | reverse complement strand
GGCCCGCTGATGGCCGTCACCTTACTTACATTTCCCTGTTCATCCACCAGGAATTCAACCACTACCGCCGCTTTCAATTCTGTGTTATCGGTATTTCCGGGGATATGAAAATTTCTGAGCAAAAACCTTTTCCACAATTCATCCCCTCCGGGATAACTTGATTCGATCTCAACTTTCTTGAATATTTCTGTACTTTCTTCCTCGTGATTTTGTTGGGGAACGGAAACCACCCCTTTGTTATCCGGCCCCACGGGAGCCGGCGCATCTCCCGGATCCATTCCCTTTATGGTAGTATGCCGATGGCTGCTTTATCCAATTCACTATTTTCAGGTGGCCGGTCTTCAGGCGGAGGTTCTTTTACGATTTTAGGGATGAAATTCCTAATGGTTTCGATTTTTAGTCGTTGGGATAGCGGCGTCTTTGGCAAGGGGAGTTTTAATGGTTTTTCGTTAAAGAACGCTTCCGGTATAAAAACATCGCCACCTGCTNNCTAGCAGATACGGGTATTTGGAAGAGCCGGCTTTTCCGAAATAACGGTAACATACAATTAGGATCACGCAAACTG
Source organism: Chitinophagaceae bacterium (assembly GCA_003135585.1). Classification (GTDB taxonomy): domain Bacteria; phylum Bacteroidota; class Bacteroidia; order Chitinophagales; family Chitinophagaceae; genus Puia. The sequence goes on along the minus strand of PLCH01000412.1, from coordinate 4,580 downwards.
CAGCAGTAAAAAGGAGTGCCTTGCTGAGCCGTTTATTATAAGTTTTGCGAATTTCGTATGCGCCATACTCCTTGTTGCGTCCATCGAAAATAATATCAAGCAAATCAGCATGAGGTATAAGATGTATTTCCATATTTCTTGTTTATCATAAGACCCGGGGAGAATACAATTCCATAGTCCGGCGCCTTGATTATTTGTTTATGGAAAATCAAAACCTATGCATCGATGAATTAAACAGACATACAAATAAAAAGGGATAAAAAATTGAAACCTTTGTCTCAAAATCAAACAACCTACTCATTTTTTTGGAAATACCGTTTCCGGATACAATCCGTAGAAGATTATCCCATGCCAGAAAGATCAAAATACCGAAGCGATTTATCGAGCCGGAACTTTATTGGGGAACTATTTTTTTTTGAGTTTGTGGTCCTAATTTTGCGATACATCACAAAAAAACCACAATATGAAGATTTATGTTATTTTACTTTTGTCCTTATTTTCATTTTCCTTGGTAGACTGCACAAAAACGGTAACCCAGGTACAAGAGGTCAACCAGGCGTTTTCGGCAACCTACACGATTGCTCCCTCTGTTTGGACCACAACAGATAACGGACTTAGCTTTTCGGCCACCCTTCAGGTCCCGGCATTGGACGATATCATTGTGCAGAGCGGGGGTGTAGAAGTCTATTTGTCTTTTGACAACGGAACCAACTTTGAGGCGATCCCCGAAGTATTTGGCGGGATAGCCTATGTNNCAAGGGGACAGGTGGTAGTTGATTTACATGCTGAAAACGGTGGTACGATCACTGCCCCGAGCGGTCAGATTTTGGCCAAAGTTGTGTTGCTTGATGCAAAACCCCTGTAGCTAAAAAGGGCACTTGTACTCGCCAAAGACCTCTCTGAGGGTGTCGGCGATCTCGCCCAGCGTACAGTAATTTTCCACGGCTTCAATGACGGTGGGGATAATATTATCGCCGTTGGAGGCCTTGTCGTTGAGTTCCTGCAGGATGGAATCGCATCTGGCCGGGTTTCTGTTTTTTTTAAGGGAAATTATTTTTTCACTCTGCAGCCTGCGGATGGAATCATCCACCTTAAAACCCGGAATGAAAGCAGGCACTTTCAACTGGAATTTATTTACCCCCACAATTATTTTTTCCCCTGTTTCAATTTTGCGCTGATAAGCATAGGCACTTTTCGCAATTTCCGCTTGTATGAATCCCTGTTCAATAGCGCTAACGCTGCCACCCATCCCGTCGATTCTGTTTAGGAGATTCCAGGCCTCCGCTTCTACCTCATTGGTCAAGGTTTCCACGAAAAAGCTGCCTGCCAGCGGATCTGCGGTATCCGGAACGCCGCTTTCAAATGCTGCAATTTGTTGTATACGCAGCGCGATCGTTGCTGCTTCCTCTGACGGCAGATTCAGCGCTTCATCGTAACCGTTAGTATGTAAGGATTGGGTGCCGCCCATGATGGCAGCCAGGGCCTGAATGGTAACCCTTGAAATATTGTTAAGAGGCTGCTGGGCAGTCAGCGTGCTTCCCCCGGTCTGGGTATGAAACCGGAGCATCATGGCTTTTGGATCAGTTGCACCCAGCTCTTTCATTATCTTGGCCCACATTCTTCTGGCCGCCCGGAATTTCGCTATTTCCTCAAATAAATTATTATGCGCATTAAAAAAAAATGAAAGGCGTTTCCCAAAAACATTGATATCAAGCCCCCTGTCCATTGCACNNCAGGGTGAATGCAATTTCCTGTACGGCCGTGCTGCCGGCTTCCCGGATATGATACCCGGAAATTGAAATGGTGTTCCATCTGGGCATTTCTTTGCTGCACCATTCAAACATGTCGGTAATAATATTCATGGAAGGGGCAGGAGGGTAAATATAAGTGCCTCTTGCTGCGTATTCTTTCAGAATATCATTTTGTATCGTACCCGTAATTTTTTTTAAATCAGCTCCCTGTTGTTTGGCAAGCGCCACGTAAAAAGCCAACAAAATAAAACCTGTTGCGTTGATGG
>PLCH01000412.1:0-2539 GCA_003135585.1 Chitinophagaceae bacterium | reverse complement strand
TGGGTGGGCAGGTCAAAAGCCACACTCAATCCAGTCACGCCTTTGGATAATAAATAATGAAATCGTTTATTGCTCTCTTCAGCTGTGCTAAAGCCTGCGTATTGCCTCATGGTCCAGGGTTTGCCCCGGTACATATCGGCCTGGATGCCTCGGGTGAAGGGAAATTCTCCGGGGGCTATTCCATACCCCTCCTGAGGAGGTTTTTTTTGCAGATCAGCTTCATCATACACTTCTTTTATTTCTATCCCGCTGTCTGTGAATATTTTCTTTCCCATTGAACGAATAAATTAAAAAGATTATCTGGTCAGTTTTACATCAGTTTTTTCGCTTCATAACTCAATGCATCCGAAACAATATTATGAAGGGAAGCCTTAGGGTTTTGGATGAGCACTTCAAGTAAGCTCTTATTCAGGTCCATCCCTGTAGCATCCTTGGGCAGAAAGGAGGCCACCTGATTTATGACCAGCAGGTTTTGCTCCTTAAAATTTCGAAGGGCATCCCAAGCTTCCGGAGACACATAGATCTGTTGGGTGATATTGTGTTCGAATTCCTGCTTGGTGGCCTGCATAAGCAGGATCTGCATTTCCGTGGCACTCAATCCTTGCTGGTTTAACCGGTTGATAAGGTTGGGTAGTGCAATCCTGTCCGTCAGAAGAATTAATCTTTCATAAGCCTGCAATTGCAATTGTTTTGTATTGATCCCCTGAGTCTGTTCCTTTTGCTTTTCCGGCTGGTTGGCTTCTTTTCTTTGTTTCCAGAATAAATATGCAAGTGAACCAGCGAGTAAGACGGCGATAGAAATGGCCAAGATCATTTCATTGGNNCATGTATCCTATTTTATATTGTTTTATGGTGAACAAAAATAATGATTACCAAGGATGTTTTTGTATTCAGTTTGGCGGCGCTTTTTGAATCTTTGCCTTACCAGTTTGTCAATTTGCGGGTTTACCCGTGAATATGTCAATTTGTTATTAATTTTACAGCTTAAATTATTCGGCGGATGGAACAAATAACTTTAGCTCCGGTGTTGTTCACCCGACATGCGATTGAAGAGATTAGTCGCCTGAAGAATGCGGTGGGATTCGATAAAAATTCTTATCTGAGGATTGGTGTCAAAGGTGGCGGCTGTTCGGGGCTGACTTATATTCTGGGATTTGACCAAAGGCAGGAGAGCGACGAGGAATACGAATTTGAAGGATTGCCTTTTATAATGAATAAAGCACACGGCATTTACCTGCTTGGCATGGAAATAGACTGGCAGGATGGCCTGAACGCGAGGGGATTTACTTTCAAAAATCCGAATGCCTCCAAGACCTGCGGCTGCGGCACTTCTTTTGCCGTTTGATACCTGATTATTTTTTGATGTCTTCCATGCTCTCCTGGTGTTTGGTATCAATCTTTCTGTATGACCAATAAAAAACCAGCGGAAAAACCAAAAGAGAAAAAATAGTTGCGCAAATGAGGCCTCCTATTACAACACGGGCCAGGGGCCTGGAGCTTTCTGAACCGATCCCCATCGAAAGTGCGGCGGGAAGCAGACCGATCGTAGCCATCAGGGCCGTCATCAGGACCGGACGTATCAGAGTATTGACTCCGATTTTAATGGATGAATAAAGCGGGGTTTGCAAACCTTTTATCTTCTCTAAATTGTATTTGAAAGCTGTAATCAATAGTACACCTTCCAGTATGCAAATACCAAACAGGGCAATAAAACCAATACCGGCAGAAATACTGAAATTAGTTCCGGTGATCAGCAGGGCCACAACTCCGCCCACCACAGCAAAAGGGACATTCAGAAATACGAGCCCTGCATCCTTAAGATTGCCAAACATTATAAANNGTAATAAACTTATAGGAACGACCTCGGTTAGTCTTTTTGAGGCCCTTTGCTGGTTTTCGAAATCTCCCTGCCAAAGCATCGAATACCCTTTTTTCAATTGGACCTTTTGATTGACCTTTTCCTGCGCTTCTGCAATGGTGCTTCCCATATCCCTTCCGCGAACTGAAAATTTAATAGCTGAATAGCGCTGGTTGTCATCCCTGAAAATTAAACATGCACCGGTTTGCTTGGTTATTTTTGCTATTTCACGGATCGGAACTTTGGAGCCACTTTGTGTAGGTACCAGTAAATTTCCAATATCATTCTGGGACTTCCGGAAATCCTGGGGGAAACGAATGCGTATGTCAAATTTTCTGATGCCTTCATAGAGTTGGGTGACAGCTTTTCCCCCGATAGCCATTTCAATTACTGCGCTTGCATCGGCAGTGGAAACCCCATACAAGGCCATTTTGCTTTGCTCCAGGTCAATGTCCAATTCCGGCTGGCCAATATTTTTGATCACACCCAGGTCTTCGATTCCGTAAACGGTTTTTAAGATGGCATTTATTTCGTTGGATTTCTCCTCCATATAATTCAGGGAGTCCCCATATATTTTTACACATATTGAGCCCTTCACCCCTGAAACCGCTTCTTCGACATTATCCATAATTGGCTGGGAAAAATTGAGTTCGGCTCCCGGGACCACGGATAATTTAGCTC
>PLCH01000376.1 GCA_003135585.1 Chitinophagaceae bacterium | reverse complement strand
TAGAATAATGCTGGTTGATCTGCTCCACAATTGGTTGAATAGCTTTGACATCTTTTTCCGATTTATTTCCACCAAATAATTTTGAAATATACCCTAACATATTATGGAAATTGAATGATTTTAAAAATTCTTGAATTTTTCAATAGTCAAATATGGTGCTATTCTCACATAACGAGCCAAATTGACAGGGAAGCAAAGGTACGAAAAAGCGTTTGGATAAGTAAGATTTGAAAGAGCGAGTAATGCCCTGTTTCTAGGGTTTGATTGGTATTCATTTTCCCAATTTAAAATTGGATATAATTGGCTGGATTCAATATCTGTAGCAAACTGAGTTGATATCCATACCCGCACCCACGGAAGCAAAAAGAATTACATCTCCGGGATTCAATACATGTTCTTTTAGCTGCCCTTTTCTTACAAGATCAAATAAAGTTGGGATAGTCGCTACCGAACTATTACCCAACCAATGTATGCTCATAGGCAGAATATTTTCAGGAATTTGAGAGACCTCATATAATTTAAAAAATCTTTTTGCAATGGCCTCATCCATTTTTTCATTGGCCTGATGTATAAATATTTTTTTCAATTGATGAATAGTGATTCCGCTCTTGTCAAGGCAAGACTTCATAGCCTCCGGAACATGCTTTATGGCATATTCGTATACTTTTCTGCCCTTCATCTTAAGATGCCGTATGGTCGGATCTGCATCGGGCAAGTTGGACTTGCCCATATAAATATAAAATGCCTCCCCCGAAGTATGTGATTGGACACTCGCTGCCAATATACCACTACCCACATCAGTAGGTGACTCTTTATATTCAATTACACAAGCGCCGGCACCATCCGAAAAAATCATGCTATCCCTGTCATAAATGTCCAGGACCCTTGAAAGCGTTTCGGTTCCTATGACAAGGCATTTTTTAGCATCCCCGGCTTTGAAAAAAGATTCTGCCTGAATCAGGGCCTGAAGCCAGCCAGGGCATCCGAAAAGAATATCATATGGAATACAGGAAGGATTTTTTATTCCCAGGTCATGCTTTATCCTTGCAGCAAGTGAGGGCACGGCATCCGTTTGATCGGTTCCATCAACAACATTCCCAAAATTATGGGCTACAATAATCTGGTCTAATAATTCAATATCAATACCACTCTCCTCGATTGCGCGACGGGCAGCCATTGTGCCGATATCAGAAGCATTTAATTTCGGGGGAGCATAGCGCCTTTCCTCGATACCGGTAATTTGCCTGAATTTTTCTGATATCTCAGAGGGAGCAGTGTCAATTCTAAGATGGGACTCTGTATAAAAATTATGAAAAGGGAAATCCTGGTTCCTTTTGATCACCGAAGGAATATAAGAACCCGTGCCTGTAATGACAGATCGAAGCATNNAATTGTCTCTCATCTATTTAATTTATACAGAATAGATAAGTTCCGATAAGGCAAAATAAAACCGAAATCGGTAAATCATGAAAAAAACAATTCTTTGAGCAGAAGCATATTCAATCACAAAAGAAAAAAATAAAACAGGCATCTCATGCCAGTTTTAAACAAGCGATAATTTTGTTATCTCAGCGCCATTAAAAATGCGGGCCAGGCTGATATCCTGTGATTTTTTCCAACTATCGATGTTTGATCCACTGACTATCCGCCAGAAATTCTTTGACTTTAATTCATTGTAATCCGGGGTTTTCATAAATATCCCAATGATGGGGTTACGGGTTTTAAAATGGATCCGGACTGAATGCTTTTTAAGATCTTCTGTCGTTATGAATTTTTCAATTTGGTCATTGGTCATGAAATATTTTTTAAGAAAGGTAGTTATTTTATAGTCGATTTTGTGAATTATTTATGCCCCGCGCCATTTTTACCCCATTCTATAGCCGGGACATTGTTCCATATAGAATTAAGAAGAACCGAAAAAATATCTTAACTTGTTTAGGGAATTTTAACAGCTCCTACTCACTAAATAATACGATATGCAAAATGCTGCTGCTTTTTCCAAAGAAGAAATGAACCCTCTTCAGAGTATTGAACAATGGGACGAGGACGTGCTCGATCGCTACCCTGAGGCGGGCGAACCTGCAAAGGCGAAGGAAAGTTTCCGAAATTATGATAATCCTGGGAGGGACACTGTACGCGAATTTTATCGACTAAATCACACCTACCAGAGTTATGATTTTGTTTTGCGGAAAGAAAAGGAATTTTTACAATTTAATCGCAAAGAATTGCGGGTATGGGAAGCAATGGAATTTCTCAATACCCTGGTGGATGATTCCGATCCCGATACAGACCTCGACCAACTGCAGCATTTGCTGCAAACGGCAGAAGCCATTCGTGCAGATGGTCATCCGGATTGGTTTGTTTTAACGGGTTTTATCCATGATATGGGAAAAGTATTGTGCTTATTTGGCGAGCCCCAATGGGCTGTCGTGGGAGACACTTTTCCAGTGGGATGTAAATTTTCGGATAAAATTGTTTATCCTGAATTTTTCAAAGATAATCCGGATGCAAGCGACGAACGCTACAATTCGAAATTCGGAGTTTACCAACCAGGATGCGGCCTTCGTAATGTTCATCTTTCCTGGGGTCACGATGAGTATTTATACCAGGTGATGAAAGGATATTTACCTGATCCGGCTTTATATATGATCCGCTATCATTCCTTTTACTCTCAACACAGGGAACATGCCTACGACCATTTGATGGATGATCACGATCGGGAAATGTTTACATGGGTAGATAAGTTCAATCCCTATGATTTGTATTCCAAAAGCCCCAAACCTCCGGTACTGAAAGAATTAAAACCCTATTACGAGGGACTGATTTCAAAATATCTTCCGGAAACGATCAGGTTATAAATCAGTTTTCTTCAGATTGATAAAAAAAGAAAAGCCATTCAAGTTTGTGAATGGCTTAGTATTTATTCATCAGTTAGCAGAGTCTATTCGAATTTCAAATCTAAACCTAATCCTCTTAGCTCATGCACCAGAACGTTAAAGGATTCTGGTATGCCCGGCCTAGGAATGCTATCCCCTTTTACAATTGCTTCATAGGTCTTTGCGCGTCCTATGATGTCATCGGATTTGAGCGTCAGCAATTCCTGCAGAATATTGGAGGCGCCATAGGCTTCCAGAGCCCATACTTCCATTTCGCCGAAACGCTGTCCGCCGAACTG
>PLCH01000060.1 GCA_003135585.1 Chitinophagaceae bacterium | reverse complement strand
GATAAGAGGAAATATTCGGCGAAGTAATGCCGATGCAGGTTTTGCATTGAGCGACCATGCGGATTGGAATGGTCTTCTTCTTGCCATTCAGTCTGCCGGGGCACAAAAAGTTTTTGTAACACACGGTTTCCAGGCAGCTTTAAGCCGCTATCTGACGGAAAAAGGAGTGGAGGCGGCGGAGGTAAAAACTGAATTTGGGGAGGAGGAACCGCTGCAGTCCCAGGGGGCTGATGGCGAAGAGACTTAAAAAGAAACTTTAGCAAAAATGACCGAACTCAAAAATAATAAGCTTTCAGATTCAGGAGAGAAGGGTTTTGAAAGTTTTGCCACATTGGTCAGGACAATCGGTACCAGCACAAGAACCAATGATAAATTGGATGCCTTGTCTCATTATTTTACCACTTCCGCTGCCAGGGACAAGGTTTGGGTGATTGCCATTTTCAGCGGGAGGCGCCCAAAAAGGGTGGTCAATTCAACCAAATTACAAATATGGTGTGCGGAGATGACAGGGTTGCCGGGGTGGCTTTTCGAAGAAAGTTATCATACGGTTGGAGACCTGGCAGAAACAATCGCCTTATTGCTTCCCGCACCAAAAGGGACCCTGACTTCCCAACCTTTATATTATTATATGGAGAAATTTATTTCCATTGAAAAACAGGAGGAATCGATACGCAAGAAATTCATATTCGAAGCCTGGGAAAGCATGGACTNNATCCCAAAACCTCATGGTAAATGCTTTGTCAAAAGCGGTAGATTTATCTCCCTCCGTAATCGCGCATCGCATCACGGGTAATTGGGATCCTTCTACTACTGCCTTTGATGAATTATTGGGTGAAAATGCCTATTTGTCTGACCATTCCAAACCCTATCCTTTTTACCTTGCCTATGCTTTAGAAGGGGACGCGAATGCATTGGGGGACCCACAGGAATGGATAGCCGAATGGAAATGGGATGGAATCCGGGGTCAATTGATCAAGCGGGAAGGCAAGTTGTTTGTCTGGAGCCGCGGCGAAGAATTGATAACAGACAAATTCCCGGAATATCATGTCCTGAAGGGATTGTTGCCGGATGGAGTGGCGCTGGATGGAGAAATCCTCCCCTTCCGGGAGGGTCCGCTGCCTTTTGCCATCCTGCAAACACGGATTGGAAGGAAGAATGTTTCCAAAAAAAATTTGCAGGAAGCTCCCGTTATTTTCCTTGCCTACGATATTCTTGAGCTGGATGGGGAGGATGTCAGGGAGAGGGCCATAGCCGAACGAAGAAAATTATTGGAAAGAATAGTGGGGGAAGTAAATCATCCCGCCATTCAGTTGTCACCGGCCATTGAATTCAGCGATTGGAAGGAATTAAAAGAAATCAGGACAGGGGCAAGGAAAAAGGGTAGTGAAGGTATCATGCTAAAAAGAAAAAATTCCATTTACCAGTCGGGAAGAAGGAGGGGCGACTGGTGGAAATGGAAAATTGATCCCCTGGTGATTGATGCCGTGATGATTTATGCGCAGAAGGGGCATGGACGCAGGAGCAATCTGTATACGGATTATACATTTGCGGTAAGGGATGGGGATAAATTGGTGAGCTTTGCCAAAGCCTATTCAGGATTAACAGACAAAGAAATGGCCGAAGTAGATAACTTCGTGAAGAGAAATTCTCTCGAGAAATTCGGACCTGTCAGAACGGTGAAACCGGAACTTGTTTTTGAACTTGCGTTTGAAGGGATCGCAGCTTCCAACAGGCATAAATCAGGAGTCGCTTTGCGATTCCCCCGCATCAGCCGCTGGAGGAAGGACAAGAAGCCGGATAAAATCAACACCCTTGATGATTTAAGAAAAATGCTAGAGCTTTATGGCCTGGTTTAAATAAAAAGGAATGGATTTAGCAAAAAAAATAATAATTATTATTGGCTTGGTACCCCTGGTTTTTTGTTGTCGTCAATCCGATCCCAACGAAAAAATATCACCTTCCCTAAAGCTTATTTTTTCGGACCATATGTCAAGAATTGATTCCGGTCTGGTGCTTGATTCCTTTAGGATGGTTGAATTGGATACTATCTCTGAAAAACAGGGAAGAACCATGGAATTATTTTTTTATAAGATGGAATTTGACCGGGTCCAGAATCAGTTGAATATGGCTATAGTCGGTAAAAAAACGGACAGTATCCCATTTTACAAATATGAAATCAATTATATGTCAGGAGCGATGGACTCCATGTCAAATTTGATTTCAAAGGCAGATACCACTCAGGGAGTCATATTTTTGGCCAGGTGTCTTTTTCAAATACGGAAAGGCAATCTGTCCCGGTCTGATTCAGTGTTTTATTTTTTTGACAAGAGTATGAGAATAGTGATTCCTAATATAATTGATTCCGCTATTTCAAGAGCATATGTGAAATTGAAATGATAACAATCCGTCAGCATATGAAAAAGATGAAAGTGCTTATGGTGGCGATACTGGCCTGTACGGCTTTCACGGAAGGCATCAACAGGTTCGCAGAACCCCAGCCGGTGTATATACCGCCCAGCCCGCAGCGCAGCGGCGACGCCAATCAGGGATACAATTACCTCGTAACAGGTGATTACCTGAAAAGCGGGATCCCGTACAATTACTTTTTGCTGGGCTTCGGGAAAAATTCGAACACTTTCCTCAAGAGAGACGGCCTGAATAACAATATCAGCTACGAATACACTGTCGTGAAGGCCGCCAATGGGGAGAATGTTGTGGCTCCCAATTGCCTTCAATGCCATGCCCAGGTGTTTGAAAACAAACTCTATATCGGGCTTGGCAACACAATGATTGATTTTTCAAATAACCAAAAACTCGATCCCAGGATGGCGGCTTCCGCCGAACAGGTACTCAAATCAGTAGATCCCAAAAAATATGAGGCATCAGAGCCCTTTTTAAAAGTCGTAAAATCAATTGGCGGACAAATGTTCACGAAGGTCAGGGGAGTAAATGCAGCTGACCGTCTGGCCGGATTACTGGCAGCGCATCGCGACAGGAACAGTTTTCGCTGGAATGAAGAAGCGGCAATGATTATTCCGGATGAAGTCATACCTACGGATGTGCCCCCATGGTGGTTGCTGAAAAAGAAACACGCCATGTTTTATAATGGCTTTGGCAGGGGCGATTTTGGGAGATTTTTGATGGCCTCCAATTTGTTAACTGTAAATGATACTGCAGAATCAAGAGAAGTCGATTCTCATTTCAACGATGTGCTGGCCTATATCAATTCTCTGCAGCCTCCGAAATATCCCTATCCGGTAAAAAAGCCCCTTGCAAGGGAAGGGGGTATTTTGTTTATCCAGAACTGCTCAAAATGCCACGGAAATTATGGAAGCAATAGTGCANNATTTCCCAAACCTCCTGATTCCCGAGGCGGTCATAAAAACGGACTCCTTCCTTTTAAAAAGCAATTACCAGAATTCTCGGTTTATTGACTGGTTCAACAATAGTTGGTTTGCACAAGGGGACCACCCGGCCAGGCTGGAACCATACGACGGATATATAGCTCCTCCCCTTGACGGAATTTGGATCACCGCACCTTACCTGCACAATGGTTCCGTTCCTGACCTGGAGGGAGTATTAAATACCAAAGTCCGTCCCAAATTCTGGGCAAGGGATTTTGACAATCCTAAATATGATTATGACAGGGTGGGATGGCATTACTCGTCCAAAAATGCGGCTGATAACAGCGGGGTATATGACACAACGATTCCGGGTTACGGAAATTATGGCCATGATTTTGGCGACAGATTAACTCCGAAACAAAGAAGGGCGATTATTGAATATTTAAAGACTCTGTAGTATCCGGGAAGATAAAAAATAAAGACCCTGATAGAGCAGTGTGCGAGCATTTTGAAGGGATGAAAATAAATTCAACTTCCTGCCTTTATTGCCAAAAAAATATTTTCTCAATTTTGTGGCAATCCTGGCCGGATAAGATAAAAATATTTGCCGATTTTGAAAGAAGATCTGAAAAACACAAAAGGCTATAAAATAATTACCGGTTGGCTTCAATCAATNNATTTCAGTTTTCCTGGGGGCTCTAATTGATTTTATCAACCATCATCCGGACGGCTATCAAACCAAATCAAAAAACTCCCTTCAGCTATTGTGGATCACACCACTGAGAGCCCTGGCAAAGGATATTGGCCGGGCAATGGAAGAGGTGACGCAATCGCTGGGTATGTCCTGGAAAATAGGCATTCGAAACGGAGATACGACGATGGGTGAGAGACAGAAG
>PLCH01000650.1 GCA_003135585.1 Chitinophagaceae bacterium | reverse complement strand
CTTAAATAAAGTAGGATCATTCTATAGCGCTGGTTGGAAAGCTGAGCCCATAAAAGAGCTTCCGGGTTGGTAATGACAGAACTATCTGTCTGTTGGGAAGAGAGGTTGGTAGAGGGATTTGTCGGGACTTTTTTGGATGGCCGCCATTGGTTATTTTCNNTTTCAGGATAGGAGCGATATATTTCCAAAAAACGTTCGAAATGCGAAGGCGAAGCCGGTTTATCAATCTTTATTTTTTCTCCTTCACCCTGCTCGGAAATCTCTCCGAGAGCTTTTTTTGCTTCGTTCCGGTTGGTGGCTGTCATAATCAAGATTCTGCTATCATTTGCCCCCCATGCACTATGGGAGGATTGAAAATTTACTGAATCGCCAAGAAAATCAGTGGGATCCAAAGAATCCAGCAAACCCATAACCTTTTCATAAATCATACCCACCCGGTTGATATTCTTTCTTTTATTCCCTTTTTTGGCTAATTCTTTAATGGGTTGTAACTCTTTGAGTAATTCAGGGAGTTGGGCCTTGAGAAAATCCTCGGAAGGCATTTCTGCGACAACATATTTTGCGAGCGATTTTTTCGTCAATTTTTCCAGGCTGAAATTAAATGGATACAATTGCGAATCGAATGGAAAATCTTCCCTTTGAAATGTGAGAGGCCCACCAATTGCGTGCAGCATGTTCTGAACGGTAATAAGATGCCCCATCTCTTCCCTGGCGATCCCCAGTATTGTCTTCCGCCATTCGTTGACTAGTTCTTTTTTATCAGGAGGAACCTGTGCTCCCCCAAGTGAAAAAGCCGCATAGAGGTACTGAACCATCAGGGCGTGTTCCACCTCGGAGGCTACATGGAGAAAAAAAATGACTTCATCATGCGGGCATAAGGGTGGGTTGTGGAGGGGTTTTTCTTTGTCCTCCTTCTCCTTCCAGCCGTGGGTAGGTTTAAAAGCAAAATAGTTAGACTTTTTTTTGGTGCGCGTGGGTAAAACCCATTGCATATGTCTTACGATTCTTGAATCCATGCTTAGAATATTTTCTCAATAAAAGGTCCAGTTTTAAAAGCAGGCAGCTGCTGAAAAAAAGTTCCCACATGCAGAAAAAAAATGTCATTTTACCAGTATTGCCTGGGAAATCAGTTCTGCTATTCCAAATTCGTTTTTGTTCATAAATTCCGGAAGAGGTGTCCAGGTTGGTTCCTGGCTCAGGAAAGAGTGACTATCTCCTAACATCAAACCAATGAAAACTTCACCTATGATCCTTCCGCCCACCGGACCTAAATGAATCGGCGTATCATTGTTTACAAAGGCTTGTTGTGACTCAGCGAGGATATAAAACCACAATGGTGCTTTATTGGTGAACGAAGGATCGATTTTGGAGATGGGTTGATTGGTAGTTTGACCATCCTGGTTGGCTTTCCCCACTTTTAATTTCTCATCCGGTACCACCGGTATATTCATTTTGCGAGCCACGTCCTGGCCGGAAGGCAGCCCCATGCTGTTCCCCCGCAAGAGATTGCGAAAGGGGAGACTTCTTATCCCTGTAGCGATGGGCAAAGGCAGATTTGCAAGAGGATTCACAAGAGAGGAATCGATTTTATAGGCCGGTTGAATTCTTTGTGAGGAATGAGGGTCTGGTTTGTTTCCAAAATCAAAGAACAGCCTCCAGTCGATAGCCCATTCCTTGGGAAACTCCCTGAACCCAGTCAAGCTTGTCAAGGGGTCGTCTGAGAAAATATCAAAGCGGGGTACGACCTGGTTCAGCCTATAAATAGGGCGTACCATGGAGTGACCAAAGCGGTAGGCGGCTACGGAAAACTCAACAGGCATAAACGGCTCTTTCGTCCATTTGTAAAAACTAAGTTCGGGCTTGTCTTTGTGTATACTGGTTTTCTTTACCAGGTGTGGCAATATTTTTCCAATCATTTCATCTCCGATGATCGTAGGAAGAAAATCATGCAACACTACCCATTGATAGTGCCAACGCACCAGCCGCTGCACGGTTGGAAAGTCGGCATTTGGATTCAGATCGATCATACGGTTGTGAAACCTTAGGAAAATTGATTGCAATTGGGATACAATGACATTTTCATCGTTGCGAGGATCCCCGATGATAGCTCGCTTATCTCCCGTATCGGGATTGTTTCGTTGAAGATCCCGTACATTCTTATCCAGATCGCTGTTTATAAGACTGCGTCCGAGCACAAATTTATTGCCTCCTTTTTCATATAGGTAGGGTTGGTCATCGGGTCCGCGTCCATAGATATTATCTAAATCAAATTTTGGTGTGCGATAGTCAACCAGGGAATTAGGGTCATTCTGCTTTTGGAGACTGCTTGCCGGATCAAATGTAAGGTCGTGGTCAATGAACTGTCCCAGATAGGTGTAACCCGCACTGATACCTGAATTTTCTTCATCATCTGTTTGGGTTTCGGGAGTGGGCGTGTCTTCCTTTTGCGCACTCATGGCATCGGCCAGCGCTTTTAAGGCAGACTCGCTAAACTCAGCCTTGGGTAAGGTTCTAAACATTCTTCCGAAACGGCCTTCAAAAGTACTGGACGCAGTTACGGTGTCCAGCCCACGGAGCATTCCATGTTTTCTGGTTTGTTGATCATTCATAATTTTAATTTTTTGATCGGTATTGTACAGTAGGTTAATGAAACTATAGAAATTAAGAGTCCGTTGCCGTTAAGAAGCTTTGCAGCTGTCCTTCATTGAATGAAAAACGCCTGAAACCGTCAATGATAGGGGAAACCGGCAGCGCCTGCTATTACGCTGCAACTGGTCCCGCTTAAGAAAATCCCGTCCTAGTTATAGTTTTGCATCTTCATGCTTATGCAAATCACTATTTGCATCTAAGAACATAGAATAAAGTAGAGTATGGATATTTGTGGAAACAGGGGAAGTGAGGATTACAATCTAAATTTCGATTATTTTTCCTGATTATCTATACCCGATTAGTAGTAATTATAAAGATAAACCAAAATTTTTTTCGTGAATTAATTTATTGGTAGTAGGGTCTGAAGCAAACGAGAAATGTGTAAAGGGAAACCTTTATGTTAAGCAATTTTTTTGCCCTTTATTGACGATAGTTTATTCGAATCAGGCTGATAAGGACAAGCTAAGCCTTATTTTTTGAAAAAATTCGTGTAAAGAATATTTTGATAGAATTCAAGAATGGGATATGGCTTGGTATCGGATCTAAGCTTTGTTTTATGTTACTCATATAAGTGAGTGCAGCAACACGGTTGTCAATTTCATTCAGTTTTTGAGGCACCAGTTTTCTCTGGGCCGGACTTGCTATTTCCATGTGCATTAAATTGGCCACATGGACAAACCCCGCCAGGGACGAGTCTACTTCTTCATTCGGATTGACTATTTTGGCAGAATCAAGTTCCTGCGTACTGGTTTTAATATCCTTAGGTTGATGTGAATCTGCTGGGGCTACCAATGTTCGTGGAGTTTGCCTTGGATTTTCCAGAGTAACCAGGTCTAAGAAATTGTTGGCCGAAAAATCCCTTTGGGTCAGGTTTCCGATATCAAATAGTTTTTCCAGGCTGGCTAAAATGGAAGAATGATCATATATCCTTCTGTCAATAAGATTGCGTTCGATTAATGGAGAAACAATAATAGCGGGGACTCTCAATCCATACTGTCTGAAGTTAAAGTTATTTTTTGAATAATATTTGGAATCACCCGGATCCACGGCATCCGAGGGAGGAACAACATGATCATAAAAACCGCCATGCTCGTCATAGGTCAATATAAAAATAGTTTGCTCCCAGATGGGTGAATTTCGGATAGTCTCATAAACTTCCTTGATTAATTTCTCGCCACTTGTAACATCATCCAAGGGATGTTGGGAATTACCATTTTTGTAATTTCCTAGTAAAAAGTGTCCATAGTCGGGCTCAATAAAAGTATAGGCAGGAAATCCGGGTTGTTGTATATCTTTTTTCAGGTCTTTAAAATCAAAAATATCATTGGACCGGATCCCCTTTAGGGCTAAACTTTGGGGAAATTTATTGCCTGCATAAATTGCCCAATTCAAACGGTGCTCGGACAGGCATTTAAAAATGCTGCCTTTATCAAAATGATATCCAAAAAAAGTATCCGCTTCTAAAATGGAGGGCAGGGTGGGGCTCTGATCAAGGCCCCCCGAACTGGCCGCATGAACAAAAAAACGGTTTGGCCAGGTAGGGCCGGGAATTGAAGAAAACCACCGGTCGCAGACCACAAATTCGTTTGCCAGTTGGTTGATGACCGGAACCTGTTCCGGTGAAAAACCTTTCATAACGACAGAAGGGTCCGGAGCCGGTTTTTTTTGATTTTGAAAATTAATAACAAACCCTTTATTATTCAATCCAGAAGGGTAAATGCCCGTAGTCTGGTCATAGGAAGGATGTAGATTTCCGGTAAGTTGAACTAGCACATCCTGAAATTCATGCCCTGGTTCTAAATCATCCAGAACGAAAGGAGCCATGTCTGAAAAGTAAATGGGATTGCCGGAAACATCATTGTTAAAAGGTGGGTTTTCCTTATCGATTCCATCAATTTTCTCCACTTTATTAGATCCGGCAATTTTTCCCGTGATCTCGGCTAATCCAAGCATATGGTCAAAGGATCTATTTTCTAACATCAGTACGATAACATGTTTAATTTTATTTTGCACCAGTTGTAACTGTTCTGCGGTCATAGTGTTTTTTGATTTATGAATTTCGTCTTTAAAAATCATTTTTCAGAGGGATGCAGACTTAATAGTCGGAACGAACTGCCGACATTAGTCGGAGTGCTGACTTCCGAAGCCGCTACACCTTAAGGTTATCGGTAGTTCACCGTACATGTACTATTCACCTGTTGTGAATAATACGATTTAAATTCAGGGAATCTGCGCATGTGTGATAGGAGTCTTTCAATTATTTTTGATCCATCCAAACCAATGAAAGGACCCAAATCCCTTAAACCTGCTTGAGTATCTTTTCCGTCCAAGAAAGGCTAAAATTCAAGTTCCCTGAAAGACCCCTGATTAAAATTTGGGGGTTTTTTCATTTTAGGTCATGTCCAGAAAACACTAACCCCTTTCCGGGAATATTTGTTATCACAATTTGAGAACTAAGCCGGTTACAATTGCCAATCCCATACTCATTAAAGTCCCAATTACGAGGTATTCTGTTTTTATTTCAGGCCGGTCTTTTTCATTAAACCGGATAATGCCTTTGGCAGCCACTAATAGACCGATGGCGGAATACTGGCTTAGCAAAACAAATATTAGGATAATGATACGCTCAATGATGCCTATCCATTTCCCTGCATTTGCAAGACTCTCCGCATCGGCTATTTTATCACGCCATTGTTTTGTTAGCTGACCAATTAATATACCTGCAGGCGTTGTTAGAAAAGCAAAAGCCGTTACCGTTTTCCAAATGGCGGTTTGTGTATTTAGCTGTTGCCAGGCAGACAACACATCACTCCAGTTTAAAAAGGTAAAATACCAGCAGCCAATGATTACCAAGAGGTGCATCAGCTGGTCAAGGAGAAAATATACCACTGTGGGGTTTTTATAGGATTTCCAACCATCAAGAAGTGTATGGGTTACCGAAATAACAATTGCCACCAACCAATATTGCCAGCCAATTATTGNNGAAGCCATGAAGATATAATTTACCGGAAAAAAAATGTTTCTTATTGCGTTCAATTATCCAGGCTTTTGGTTGCAATATAAAGTCAGTAATCAGATGAGACAATATGAGTTTGGTTAACCAGATAGATTCTATAAGCATGTCAATTGATTGAGGATGTTTTCATAATGCTTTAAAAGGTTTTCAATCTCCGCCCATCTGCCGGCACTCACATGCTGATTGATAGTACTTTTGGATTTCTTCAATTTTTCGGCCACTGCTTTTTGTGTTTGCCCTTTCAATAATTCAAAAATTACAATGGCCTGCTTACGGGTCATTGAGTGAAAGATCGCGTTGATATAATCTGCAATTACCTGTAGACCTTCATTAGCTAAACCATTACTTGTGGCAATCGTAAGTTTTGTGTCTTTTTTTGCGATTTCATCAAATGCCCGACCCGATAATATAAAGGCTTCACCTTTAGCAGTGCTCAAGGTCTTCACTGGTTCTTTCACCTGCCCAATGCCGATACTTACCCTCACGTCTGATAAGGCCTTTTCTTCATCCTGCGTTAGGCTAATGGCGCATGCACGGCATAATAAAGCTGTTTTCAGTGCTTCTCCTGCATTCTTTTGGTATACCTGGAAACTGTCTCCCCGGTAAAATTCAAACTTGTACGGTGCAAGCACCTGCTGCATAACCTTTAGCAGCTTTTTTTCTTTTGCTGCTTGCAGTTTGGTAAAGTTTACAATATCTCCTGTTATAACCGCCTGGATAGCCATTAGCCAATGATTTGCTATTTGCAAATGTACGAACTTTCTTTAAATTCGTATATATATACGTATATTTTTAAAATTCGTATAAATAGACGATCCTATTGCAATGTTCGGTAAAAAAGCCATACTAAGGGAAAAATCTTTAAGGACCCCATTCTTAAAAAAAATTGATGGCGATTTAGAAAACCTCACCAAGATTGACAAAAAAGCCCTGAGATCCCTGGGTGCCCCACCCGTAATCGAGTGCCAGATTTGTCCTTGAAAATTTATTCAATTTAACCCTTATGCCGAGTCCCACCCCGGGTGAAATGACTTCAAATCTATTGGAACCTATATCAGTGAAGGATNNTGACAAATACGACGCCCCCGAACAGTCCATTGGGAGTAATTACGAAACGATATTCGGCTTCCTGGGCCAACATATTTTTCCCCCTGAATCTGCCCTGGATATATCCCCTCCCCGTATTACTAAATTCATCCCAACCGGTACTTGGCAAAAGTAGATAGGGTGGAGTTCCCCCCACCGTAAACCAATTGTAACTCCAAAGAGCAAGTATATTCCAGCAGCCCTCCGGGATTTTATGATAAGACCGCAATTCGACCAGCAAGGACTGCCAGTTGGATGTGCTTCCCAGAAAAACAAATTTGGGTTTGAAAACAATATTTGCAAAAAGCCCTTTTTAGGGATTTATCGGATTGCGTCTGGAATCAAAAAGCACATTCAATGAAATACCAGAAGCGGTCTCTTTTTGTACTTGTATCTTTTTGTGGCGAGACCTGAGCCTTTAGAAACACAGAAAAGAAGAATAGTAAAAATAGTAATAAGACCTTCGACATTTGTGAAATTTCCTTGTTTTTAGATTGATCTGCGAAATGATAATAGCCGATGAATTTCAACCTAAAATGATTCTTTAGGAAATTGCACCGGCATTATTTTCTTTCAACATTGTTTAGATTTTAATTACTCCTGTAAAGCGCCCTTAAATTCCAAATATCCGGGGATTCCAAAATCATACCGAATATAACCACGCAGGCTGAATTTCCAAAAAAGGAAAGCCTATCTGATAATAACCCATAGGGGTTTTAACGGTACAGGGAATTACCAAAATAGTCCGCTCTGCACCAAAGCTATGGCCGGGTTAATAGATTAAAAGGATTAAATATCAACTGGATAATTGGGAAAAACGAATATTTAGGCTCATTTATCGAAACAAACTGTTGTTTAATCGAAAACATTCTTCTATGAATTGGATTTTCCTGACCTTTGTATCAGACACGGATTTGATCCAATCCGGAAAAACCAGCAGACCCCAATCCTTTAAAAAACCAAGTTCATTTTCCGATCCTATCAAACGAACCAAGACCGTACTCAGATAATTTATTTTTTTTCTTCAAAATATTTCTGAGTAGATGAAAGAGCCGCAGATTTTGTGGCTTTTTTTTTGAAATAAACCAGCCAACCTTGGTGCGCTTTTCTTCCTGTGAATGAACGGAATTTTCCCGATGACAAAGTCAGGAGTGTACAAAATAAAAATAATTAGTGGAAAACTTTGAAGTGAAAAACAGCTCAGTTTAGCATTTCAAACTTAGTCGTTATACATGAATGGACAATTGCTTGTATATGCTTGTACCGACCTTTTATTTAAATCATTGCAAAAACGAGAACCGGTAGTGTTTAAAAACGGCGTCCAGACTATCAGCAACGCTTTCAAAAGTTAAAGGAAATTTCTTGAAGAGGGGAGCATCCGAAATCCAATTTTCCCCTTCCTGATGCGTAAAAAGTATATATTCCCCAATTTCATCTTTAAGGGCGAGTGGTAGGATCAATATCATGT
Source organism: Chitinophagaceae bacterium (assembly GCA_003135585.1). Lineage (GTDB taxonomy): Bacteria > Bacteroidota > Bacteroidia > Chitinophagales > Chitinophagaceae > Puia. The sequence goes on along the minus strand of PLCH01000650.1, from coordinate 424 downwards.
CTGCTATTGCCTTGAAGTTGAAGACCAATTCCGCAGCGACTAGTTTACCTTCATGATGAAACCTGAATTGAGTTATCATGGTATTGGTTTTAAATGGATGGAAACCCTGACGGGCAAGTTGTTCAAAAATCATGCAATTTTTGCCAATGGAATTTGAATAAGGCAAAATAGCTTTTGACTCAGGTATATCTTATTGAATATTAGTTCATTTTATCACCCTATTATTTTTAAAAGATGGTGAGGATTTTCCTTTTTTTCATTGCAAGGGGTTGGCTTGGACCGTATTTTATGCAGAAAAATGAATAAAACAGATATGAGGGAAGCTGAGCATCGATGCAATTTCACGAAACCTAAAATGCCGGAAAAAGCCAGATAGGAAACCAAATCAATTCCTGGGGGAAGGTTTAGAAATACTGTAGAGGAT
>PLCH01000017.1:709-4821 GCA_003135585.1 Chitinophagaceae bacterium | reverse complement strand
GCCCAGGATTTTGTGGACTTTCCATTTATTAAAGAGCTTGGACTTTCCTCCTATCCTTACTTTGGTTTTAGCAATCCTGAGGATCTCCCTGCCAATTATTATTCCAAACTGGTCGAAGGCAAAAACTTCCCGGTTTTTGTTTCCGAAGGAGGCTGGACCTCCCAATCCATTACCGGCTTTTCAGGTCAGCTGATTATCAGCAATCCCCAAATCCAACAACGCTATATTGCCCGTCAGGGCCAGTTATTGGATCAAGCGCAGGCAATAGCAGTATTTCAACTCAGTTTCACTGACATTGACCTTTCTACACTACCCCCCTCGACACCTCCTAATCTGAAATATTTTGCCTATCTCGGATTGGTAGACATTAATTTAAATCCGAGGCCTTCTCTTTCCAATTGGGATGCCTTGTTTAAAAGAGTTTTGAAACCGGGGAATTGATTTCAAAATTTGCTTTTGTATGGAATTATTCCCCTCACACCTGGCTCGGCAATAAAAACATTTCCGCTTTCCGGATACAGGACCAATTCATGATCGGTTAGTTTTTGCCTGGCTGTAGTGATCAGGAGATAGTCCCTGTCCCCTCCTACAAATGCACAGGAAGAAACATTCGGCACGGGCAATTTTATGGAGCCAATCAGTTTACCATCGGCCGGATTCCACCTGAATACAGCAAACCCTCCCCAATGGGCGATCCAAAGCATTCCTTCTTCATCCATCGACATGCCATCCGGAGTTCCCAACCTTTTGGGAATATCTATTACTACTTTTTCAAAATCAATATCACCGGAATTTTCGTCGAATCTAAAGGCCTGTACGGATTGTGTTGGGCTGTCTATAAAATATAAACGGGTATTGTCGGGGGACCAGGCAATTCCATTCGATATGGTAACATTCTTTATTTTTCTAGTTAGGATTAATTTTTCATCCACACAATAAAAGGATCCGGCCCCTTCCTTGAAGTCCGTCTGCATCGTACCTATCCACAATCTTCCCTTACTGTCACATGCGCCGTCATTGCACCGGTGGTCAGGATACTCTTTTTCTATATCGATTAGCCAATTTAGCCGGTCGGTATCCAGATTATATTTTGCTATGCCGCCTTTTAGACCCAGCAACAGTTGATTGTCGTTATCCTGAATAATCAGCGTTGGCTTATGATCCAGTTGTCTGCATGTTATTTTTTGATCCAACCAGTTAAATTCAAAAAATTCCTGATTTTCAATATCTACCCAAAAACAACTCTTTCTTACAGAATGCCACATCGGCCCCTCGCCCAGAATACATTGAGAAGGATAAAACGAATAGCCAACCATGCTGATTTAAATTAACAATATTAGAACATTGATCTGGGAATTTTTAGATTTTGAATTGTAAATTCCCCTATAGTTCCAAAAAAAACTCTCTTATTCTCCTGGCCGGAATCGCATCATTTTGCTGCGCAGAAAGACTACGCTGCGGGCCAATTGGTCCATGCCATCCATGCCGTCTTCAATGCTTATCCAACCATTGAAATCAACGCGCTTTAATTCCGTGAAGATCGCATCATAATCGTTGAGGCCCCTGCCTATTTCTCCGTGCCTCAGGCGTTTTGCATACCCCAAAACACCATCTTCCTCCCTTCGCAGGTCTTCAATATTTCCAGTAACCAGATACCGGTCACTTGCATGCATGGTTATTACACGCTTGGACACCCGCTTTAGCAACTCAAGAGGATCTTCCCCCGCGAGGTAGGCATTGCTCGGATCATAATTGACACCGAAGTTGGGATGATGAATGCTATCTAGCAGTTTACAGAATACTTCCATCTTTTGTGCGAACTCCGGGAATTCCCAAAAGTCGTCTTTATAATGATTCTCAAGTATAAGTGTGACCCCATGTTCCTGGGCATATGGAAGGCAGGTCTCGATGCAATCCACCGCCAGCCCCACTCCAGTTTCGATGGAAAGCCCTGGTCTTCGCTGGCCAGAAAGTACACGGCAATAGGATCCGCCCAGAATCTCCGTCATGTCGATCCATCGCTTCTGTTTCGCGATCTCGTTTCGACGGAATATTTCATCAGGATGAGTGAAGTCGGGGGAGCAGCATAACATAGGAATAACTTTTCCGCAATCTTCCACCTGCCTGCGAAACTGGGGCCAGTTTTTTGGATCATTCATTTCGAGAAATCCAGCATACCATTCCAACCCGTCAATATCAAGATTGCTGGCAAGTTCTATCCATTCAGCAATCCTCATGGAGCCATCTTTGCAAAGGGCCTGCATATAAGCTTTCGGGAAAGCGGCTAATTTAGGCATGCTGGGTGCGTTTATTTTTTTTCTTCATGGGGGCTGGGAATTGTAGTCGCATCTTTTGGGGGATTGCGTCCGATAAATGGATGTTGCTCCAGATCTACTACCTGTCCGCTGATAGGGCCGCTTTCATCGGCAAGCCAATACACTGCAGCAGCTGCAATCTCTGCTGGCCATAAGATGCGGCCCGACGGCGCATACACACGCGGAATTCCGGTATACCAATCCTTTGGAAGCCCCTGGTCCTGCTTTCGTCGGGTTTCCGTCTCCGTGAGTACCCAACCCGGGTTGATCTGATTCACTCTTACACCTTCTTCACGATGTAGCGTGTCGCCGAGATTTCGAGTCATTGTCATGAGGGCACCTTTGGAAACGCTGTAGGGCAAAAGATTTGGCTCTCCGCTCCAGGCATTCACGGAACCAATATTCAGTACGCATCCGCTGACTTTGCCAAGATGGGGAAGCGCCGCCTTAATAAGAGCAAAGGGAGAGATGGTATTAACTTCGAGTACCCTTCGAAAGTATGCCAGATCTGTTGTATGTATATTTGAGGATACAATCATTGCGGCATTATTTACAACAGCGTCCAGCCTACCGAAAGTTTTCAATGCAATGTCGACAAGCCGTTGCGGGGCACCAGCCACAGTAATATCTTCGATGTGCAGGACGGCATTTCCATTTCCGAGCTGCGAAACCACAGCCTCCCCCAGTTCCTGTTCCAACCCATGAACAAGAACTTGCGCCCCTTCGGCAACGCAACGTATTGCGATGGCTTTGCCTATTCCCGTACAACTTCCGGTAATGATAATGACCTTATCTTTCAGGCGCATAATTTTAATCTGGTTTAAGTATACTTTTTACTATCTCGCCACTGTGCATCTTTTCAAAAGCTTCCAACCATTTGGTTACCGGCCAAATGCCACCAATTATCGGTTTTACATCAAGACTCCCACCAGATAGCAATGCAATGACACGCTCCCAGACAGGCCAGGTGTGGCTGAAACTACCCTGAAGCGTAACATTCTTCTGTACCAGAGGATCAAGTGAAAAACCCAGGGGTTGGGGGCCCCATCCAACCTTGACTATATGGCCTTTGGGTCTTACTAACTGCAGGGCAATTTTCAAGGTAATGCTGGAACCGGCTGCATCAATAACGCAGTCAGCGCCAAGCCCGTCTCGTTGCATGGACCAACCGGTGGCATCCCCGACTATCGCGTCGCATCCATATTCTTTGGCAATATTCAGACGATGCTCATCTGCCGGGAGCCCGACGATAGCTACTTCCGCTCCGCAAAGTTTGGCTACAGCCGCGCAAAGAATTCCGATGGTACCCGGGCCCAGGACGATTACCCGGTCCCCTGGTTTTAGATGTGAGTTTTCAACAACCGCGCTGAAAGCAACGCAACAAGGTTCCGTCAGACAGGCATATTCAAATGGAAGCTGGTCAGGGATATGGTGAATACATCTTACCGGGACACGGACAAAACGTGTCATCGCACCATCTACTCCATAACCGAACCCCTTTCTTGTGGGGTCAAGGTTATAGAGGCCACGACGGGACATTGGATTATTGGGATCAATAACTGCAGCTGTTTCACTGACCACCCTGTCTCCTTCTTTCCATCCTTTTATCCGACTGCCCATTTCGACAATATAGCCTCCAAATTCATGACCAAGCACTACCGGATAGTTTACAGGCCAGCTGTGATCAGCAGTCCACTGGTGAAGGTCACTCCCACAGACCCCGACATTGGCGACCTCAATCAACACCTCTTCCTCCCCTATGGAGGGTTTCAGAACTTCACGAATTTCAACTGAACC
>PLCH01000017.1:0-690 GCA_003135585.1 Chitinophagaceae bacterium | reverse complement strand
CTATATCCATGTATCCTCTCGCAAATCAGACGCAACGATTCTTCCAGATTTCCCTTCGCAGTCTCAAACGAATCCGGGTCAATGGCAAGAGGTGCACCCACCACGACCAGGGGTGCCCCATACTCTGGGCAACAGATCGCCTGTTCGAGTGTCAGACCGCCAACGGCCTGAACGGGAATTTTAACGCCCTTTACTACGTCACGAAGCTGATCCAGCGGACTCGGCATAGGTTTTCCCTGAGCCGCCAAACCACGACGTTCATCAAAACCAATATGATGGATAACGTAGTCGCAGCCCATATTTTCAAGCCATTTTGCAGCTTCCGCTTTCTCCGGGCAACCAAGATTGTCGCCCATTACCCTGATTCCAAAGTCCTTCCCTGCAAGTACGACACATTTTATTGTTTCTTCATGGGCCCTTGCCATGACAACAACATGAGTCGCCCCGGCTTTAGCCATCATCTCAGTTTCAAGGTAACCACCATCCATAGTTTTAATGTCAGCAACTATCGGAACGCCGGGAAAGGCCTCGCGCAATTTTTTCACTCCATGCAGACCTTCGGCCAGGATAAGGGAAGTCCCTGCCTCCAGCCAGTCAACGCCGGCTCTCAACGCCATCGCGGCGGTTTGAAGGGCCTCTTCGATATTTGTGAGATCCAATGAAATCTGAACGATAGGATTCATATTGATG
>PLCH01000455.1 GCA_003135585.1 Chitinophagaceae bacterium | reverse complement strand
CTGAAAAGCCAAGGGACAAAGAAGCGTTATCGCTGTAATTATCCCAAAAATCGAAGCTTTTCACCCATTTATCGAATAAGTTACGTGTAACAGGAAACTCTTTCCATCTTTGTATAGGAAAGCAGTTATCCTTAAAAAATACCACAAAAATCCAAATCCTTAAGACCAGCAGAATCCAATATTTAAAACCAAAAAAATTGAGCCCTTATCCTGAAAAGCAATTTAATCCAAGTTTTATCCTTTGAAAAAAATTGAGCCCCTAAACCCTGAACCCAATCCTTTGAAAACCAAAAGAAACCAGTATCCGAAAACCGAGGTGCATTATTAAAATCTGAATGTATTGATGAAAAATCAGCATCGTTGACGACCCGGTTAATTAATTTAAAGACCGTTTCAAATAACCATTTGAGACGGTCTTTTTTTAAACCCATATCCCTTACAGTTATCAATCTTAGTTCTTATTGGTATTTATAGGGGAGTGGGGCAGACAAAAATTCAAATCATCCTGCACAATAAATTAGTGAAGGTTAAGACAATAAAAAAACCCAGAAGAAGGAATTTTCTAACCGGGTTTATTAAAGAAAAACTCAAAAATTATTGTCAGGCCCTTCTTATCACGCCAAGAATTAATGCAATAATAGCCAGCACGAGCAATACATGTATGATTCCTGCTGCGCTGTAAACAAAAACACCGAGCAACCATCCGATAAGAAGAATAACGGCGATCAGATATAAAATACTTCTCATAAAATAATCTGTTTTATGGATGAATTCAATATAGATTAGATAATCATCAATTAAATTCATGCCATTCTGCAATCGGGGAATTCCGGATCAGGATATACNNATATACAGCTTTAATGTTTAAAACTTTCTCTTTATCCACTGAAAAATATCATTTAATCAAAGGCAGTCCGACTGATGAAAAAAAAGGATGGGGAAGTATGGGAAAAAATTTCCACATCCCTTGCAGGTCTAATGTTAAGCAGTTTAACCCTCATAGAGCAGGCCGCATCAGGCAGATTCATAATCCATTTATCAGGGAAATCGCACTTGTTGGTTGAATAATATCGTCTTTCGCGGCTATTCATTAAGGTGGTTTCGCATTGGCAAAAAAATGCTTACCGGATCCCAAACAGATTTATTCAGTCCATAATAGGCAAAACCGTTGGGAATAGAAGTAAAAGCATTTCCTGCCATCATCAGAAAACTATCCTGTAAGCCAAAGCTATTTCTGAGGGATATTTTTTCGACGGCTCAATTACCAGAGCGTCTTTTTGCTGTGACCAGTCAACCTTCTCATCACTTCCCAATAATTCCAGTTTAATTACTTTCCCGTTTCCTGATCTGAGTGATAAATTCTTGAGGATGATTTTTTCGTGGTTTGCGGGGACAGCCATAGCGATGGCGAATAAAACTTTCCCTTTTGTTGTAAAGCGGATATCCTGAAAAGTAAAATTTTTGACCTTGCCATCAATAAAGGATCCCCCGATGTTTTCGGTGGGGCCTTCTCCAAATATTTTCCAGGGAGAAGTTCCATAAATTGCCTCTCCATTTATTTCCAGCCATTTGCCTATGGACAATAATAATTGCTGCTGTTCTTCGGGAATGGTACCATCTGATCTGGGTCCGATATTTAAAAGCAGGTTTCCATTCTTGCTCACTATATCTATCAATTCATCCACAATATATTGGACAGATTTATAATTTTCACCATTGATATAACCCCAGGATTTAAAGCCGACTGCATCATCAGTTTGCCAGGGTAAGGAACGGATACCTTCCATCTTTCCCCGTTCGAGATCCAATACAGCTGCTGTCTCCGGAAAAGATTTGTTTTTATAATTGACCACCACCCCTTTATTCCAGCTGAGACCCTGGTTATAATAAAATGCGGTAAAAGACTTTCTATAGGCCTCCATCGCTGGTTGCTCAATCCACCAGTCAAACCAAACCAGCTGTGGTTTATATTTTGAAACCAATTCAGTGCAACGCAACAACCAATCATTCATATACACCGCCGTTAGGGTATCTTTCTCATCCCTGGCCGGGCCGTAAAAATCAGCATAAGCTGAGTCGTTCACATCGGAATTAATCTTTCTTCCCTCATTCATAAAAAACCAATGCTCAATGCGATGGGAGGAAAGACCAAAAATCATGTCTTTTTCCCGGACGGCCTCTGCCAGCTCTCCAATGATATCTCTTTTGGGACCCATATTATATGCATTCCATTTGGATAAGCTGGTATTATACATCGCAAACCCATCGTGGTGTTCCGCTACAGGTACAACATATTTTGCCCCTGATCTCTTAAACAAATCCGCCCACTGATCGGCGTTGAATTNNAAGGTTTCAGTATGATGTTTAAATTCAGCCGATCCCTCCTTATACATCTGGCGCGGGTACCACTCGCTTCCGAATGCAGGAACGGAATACACTCCCCAATGGATAAAAATGCCAAATTTGGCATCCTTGTACCATTCAGGCACCTGGTGGCTGGATAGGGATTCCCAGGTTGGCTGGAAAATTTGTTGGGCCTTGGTATTACCTGCCAACCCAACAAGAGAAATAATTGCCAGAAGGGGTATGCCTATTTTTTTCATCCCAGTAAATATGAAATATAGCCTAAATATTTTCTAAGCATTTGCCAATGCCCGGTCGAGGTGAACATAACCTCCATCGACATGTATTAATTGTCCCGTCGTATGGCTCGATGCTGATGATAAAAGGAAAGCCGCTGTATTGGCAATCTCTTCAGCGGTTGTCATCCGTTTTTCAAGGGGGATATTCGCCACAATGGAATCCAATTTTTTTGCGGGTTCCGGCATGGTTTCTATCCATTTTGCATATAAGGGCGTCCAGCATTCGGCTACAATAATCGCGTTTACCCGAATACCATATTTCAGCAATTCAACCGCCCATTCACGGGTTAAAGCATTCCGGCCTCCGTTTGCGGCTGCATAGGCAGACGTTCCTCCCTGCCCGGTTTCCGCTGTTTTAGAACTGATATTCACTATGGCCCCCTTGGTTGAAATTAAAGAGGGTAAAGCGTAATGGGCAAGCAAATAATAATGTACCAGGTTTTTATGCAGGGAAGCCATGAAGGCATCATAATTACCGTGCTCAAGACCTACTCCGTCATTGACACCTGCATTGTTTACAAGTCCTTCAATTTTTCCAAATTTTTCCAGAATAATTTTTATCGCCTTTTCTGACGCTGCAGGATTTGTCAATTCTGCTACAACCTGGAANNCAGATTATCGTTTTCATTCCTGCCTACAATAACCGGCAGGGCTCCCTCCTTTGCCAAAACCTTTACAATCGCCTCCCCAATTCCTTTGGCACCTCCTGACACAACGATGATTTTGTTTTCTAAATTAAGATCCATAATACACACTTGATTGCTTAAAAAAATTCTATTTGGTCAGAGAAAAAATTTTATCCATCAAAATCCATTTCTCGCCAGCTCCTGCCTGCGGCAGGGATTGCTG
>PLCH01000297.1 GCA_003135585.1 Chitinophagaceae bacterium | reverse complement strand
GATCTTCAGACAATTCAATGTCCCGTCCTGGTCATAGGAGGCGATCATGATGTTATAAAAGAAGAACACACCATGCTGGTTTATAAAAATATTCCAAAAGCATACCTGTGGATCCTGCCCAATTCCGGCCATAGCACACCCGTATATTATAAAGATGATTTCAATAAAACCACTGATAATTTTTTTGCCAGCCCTTACCGTAAAATTGAAAAGGAGCAAAGATTCAATTGAAGCCCTACAGGTGGACAAATCCCAGTCTTTTTTCCATCTCCGGGCTTAGTGCAGGCAGTCTTTTCCTTTCGATCAGGAAGCTTGACAGCTGCGCAATTTCTTTGAATATATAGTGTTTGTCCAGCGCCGATTTAAGGTAGTCTCTGCCGGTCGTTCCACCGGTCCCTATCCTTGTGCCGATCATGCGGTGGACCATATTCAGGTGCCGGTATCGCCAGGTGCTCAATTGCTCATCAATCTCGAGTAATTGATTGAGGAGTTGGAAAGGCAGTTGAAGGACTGGATAACCACGGTACAGCATGATGAACAAGGCAGCCCTGCAAGCAGCAGGCGATAAAGACCGGTGCCTATTGTTCCCGGTGTCCAATAAAACCTCCGCAAACAGACTAAGATTGGTTCTTTCCGGTTCTGCCAGACTTTCTTGGTAGCGGTCCCGGTAGGCAGACCAGAAAGGCTCCCATCCCGGAATATTTTTCCCGGACCCGTTGCTCCCGGCTTTAAAATTCTTCCAGTTCTCGCTTTCCGTGAAAAAAGGCATTCGCTCCAGCCAACTGTTTACCAACTGCAGCAGGGAGGATTGGCCCTCTGTCCTTTTGATAATATCAATTTCTTCAGGCCTTAAAGTAGAAATATAATAATCCTGCCCGTAACGATTTTCGAATTTTAATCCCAGTATCGCTTCGAGCTGCTTGAACTGCCAGCTCTGAAATCCGGAGGCAGGGCGCAGCAAATCTCGGAAGTCCAAAAAATCCATAGGCGTCATCGTTTCCATAATATCTATCTGGTGAACCAAAACCTTTAAGATGGTCGTGGTTCTTGACAAACGATGAACAACCGTCTGCTGTTCCGGAGAATTATCATTGAGGGAAGGTTTTTGAAGGATACCGGTAACCGAACTCATTTCATAGAGCAGTTGTTTGAACCATAACTCGTATGCCTGGTGGATGACCATGAACAACATCTCGTCATGGGCAGGCTGCCCCTGGTTCTCGCTTTGCAGGTTTTGTGCACCGAGGATTTTGTCTAACTGGAGATAGTCACTGTAATGAAAATCTTTGGGCATAATCGGGAGTTTGGACAAAAATAAGCAGCTTCTTACAGGAACTCATATCCGATATCCCTGCGGTAGTAAATTCCATCAAAATCTATCTGCTCCAATACATCTCTTGATTTATCAACGGCTTCATAAATGGTTTCTGCAAACGAACTGACACATAAAACCCTTCCGCCGTTAGTGAGGATCTTTTCTCCATCCGACAGGGTGCCGGCATGGAAAACGATACTGTCTTTTCCAACCTCTTTATCAAGACCGGTAATTTCAAATCCTTTTTCATAACTACCGGGATAACCCCGGCTGACGGCCATGATGGTGCAGGCCACGCGCTCATCCATTTCTATCAGAAATTCATTCAGACGCTGTTCGGGCACGGCACAAAATAATTCTACCAGGTCATTTTTTAACCGCGGCAGGACCACTTCAGTCTCCGGGTCGCCCAGCCGGCAATTGTATTCGATCACATAGGGATCACCCCCGATTTTTATCACTCCGATAAAAATAAATCCCCTGTAATCAATTTTATCTTTTCCCAGACCCTCAATGGTGGGCTTTAGGATCCTGTCCGTTATTTTGTTCATAAAAGTTTCATCGGCGAAAGGCACAGGGCTAATGGCTCCCATACCGCCTGTGTTGAGTCCCTTGTCCTCTTCTCCTATCCTTTTGTAATCCTTTGCTTCGGGTAAAATAACATAATGCTTGCCGTCAGTCAATATAAAAACTGACAATTCAATGCCGTTTAAAAACTCCTCTACTACAATTTTCCGGCTTGCTTCCCCAAATTTGCTGTGCTGGAGCATCAGCTCATATTCGGCCATTGCCTCCACATAACTTTGGCAGATTACCACTCCCTTACCTGCAGCGAGCCCGTCGGCTTTCAGAACAATGGGTAAGGGATGCTTCTCCAGGTACTTGATTCCCTCTTCATAATTATCCATATCAAACTCGCGGTAGACGGCAGTAGGAATTTGGTGCCGCTCCATGAATTTTTTTGAAAATGCCTTACTGCCCTCCAATTGCGCACCTTTGGCGGAAGGTCCGATTACCGGGATTTTTTTTAATGCTTTGTCCCCGGCAAAAAAATCAACGATCCCTTTCACGAGTGGTTCTTCCGGGCCCACGACGACCATTCCAATGTTTTCATCCACGCAGATCTTTTTTAAGCCTTCAAAATCTGTGACAGCGGTTTCCAAATTGGTTCCGCATTTTGCAGTGCCTGCATTTCCGGGCGCAATAAACAGATGTGAACAAAGCCTGCTTTGAGTAATCTTCCATGCCATTGCATGTTCCCTTCCTCCTGATCCCAATAACAATATATTCATGATCGATGATTCAGACCCGAAATTCCTGATTCGAAACCATATTCAAAAAAGAATTTTTTAAATAGTGGCTATTATCCAATTTTAAATTATTTTGAAATTTATCTGTACTTTACGTTTCCCATCTTAAATGAATTGCAATGAGCCAAACGCTTCCGGAAAAGGGACATCCAAAGGGATTATATATTTTGTTTGCCACTGAAATGTGGGAGCGGTTCAACTTCTATGGCATGAGGGCTATCCTCATATTGTTTATGACCAAGGCATTGTTGTTCGATCACGCATTCGCTTCCAATTTATACGGCAGTTATTTAAGCCTGGTATACCTTACTCCCTTACTCGGGGGTTATATCGCCGACCGGTATTGGGGCAACAGGCGCTCTATTATTGTGGGTGGTATCGTTATGGCGCTGGGCGAGGTCGTGCTTTTCCTTTGTGGCAGCTTTATCATTCAGCCCCCCAGCTTTCCATGTTTCTTTTCTTCTCCGGTTTGGGGATGATGATGACAGGAAATGGTTTTTTTAAACCCAATATTTCTTCCTTGGTCGGTCAGCTTTATCCCGTGAATGATCACCGCAAAGATGCCGCGTATACCATTTTTTACATGGGTATCAATGTGGGCGGTGCGATAGGCCCTTTTGTTTGCGGATTGGTAGGCGATACGGGCGATCCCGCAGATTTCAGATGGGCTTTTCTGGCCGGTGGTATAGGCATGTGCATCAGTGTGATCGTACAAAAATTATTTCAGCACAAGTATGTTGTAAATCCAGATCAGAAGGTCCTGGGTCTTGTGCCCGTGAATAGTCCGAAAGCCTTCAGTTCTACCCTGCTAATTGTTACAGGCCTCCTCGTGCTTGCAGCCGTGATGATCGGGCTTTTCTACCTGGATGCCAAATACAATTACCTGTTCTATTTGCTTACTGCATGCATCGTGATCATCCCGACGATCATTTTTACGGACCGCTCGCTTTCAGCCGTTGAGAAAAAGAAGGTAGCGGTAATATTTGTCGTGTGCTTTTTTGTGATCTTTTTCTGGGGTGCTTTTGAACAGGCTGGCGCGTCATTGACATTTTTTGCAGACGAACAAACAGACAGGCATATAGGATTGAAAATACCAATCTGGGCAATTGCCCTTGTTTCGGCAGCCCTGCTTTATTATATATCCACCCTTCTCCGGAAAGCATCGAGGAACCTGGCCTCTGACTTTGATAAGCATTTGCGCATAACGGTATATGCTTTATTAATTATCCTTTCGGCGTCTGTTATCATTGCCAATATTTATCTCCTGTCCTCAGGCCAGCACTATATTAGCAAAGCCGATATCCCGGCAAGCTGGTTCCAGTCGCTTAACTCGACATTCGTTGTATTATTCGCACCGTTTTTTGCATGGTTCTGGTTATCACTTGGCAAAAGAGAGCCATCTTCTCCCACCAAAATGGCAATGGGATTATTGTTGCTGGCACTCGGTTACTTATGGATCGCCCACGGCGTAGACAATATAAAACCCGGTGTTAAAGTGAGTATGATCTGGCTCACGGGCATGTATGCCCTGCATACATCGGGCGAATTGTGTTTGTCCCCTATTGGCATGTCACTGGTGAATAAATTATCGCCCGTTAAATTCCTGTCCTTACTGATGGCGATCTGGTTTACGGCCAATGCATTTGGTAATAAGCTGGCCGGCGTATTGAGCGCGCTGTACCCGCCGGGAATAGCAGAAATAAAGAAGGCCAGACAGGCAGGTATTGATCTGGAGAATATCCTGTATAATAAAATGTCTCCCAGTGCTTTTCAGATCGAGCAGCTCCAAAAACTGGAGATACCTTATACCTTCAAGTCATTCTTAGGTTACCATATCTACAACTTATACGATTTCTTTATGCTTTTTGTCTTTATGGCGGGAACAGCTTCTCTGATTTTATTTC
>PLCH01000340.1 GCA_003135585.1 Chitinophagaceae bacterium | reverse complement strand
ATCTGGAGATCTGACCGGGTGAATGAGAAAGCCCTGGTAGACAAAGGATTTATCAATAAAAATTCATTAAAAAATATTCAGGGGCTCGGTCAGGAAAATTTCAATACCAAGGCATACCTGATGGGAGAATATCAGCCGACTCCGGGTACAGCTGCAAAGTCAAAGAAAAATCCATTAAAGAATCCCAATGGAACGCCCAGAACACAGGTAACTTTTGAAGACGGTATCCTTTTACCAAATTATCGTCTGCCCACAGAAGCGGAGTGGGAATATGCTGCCCTGGGTTATGTCAAGCAAAACCCTTTGCCAAGCACCAAAGACAGCAAACGCGGTGAAGAACTTATTGCAAATAAACAGGTTTATTCCTGGAGCCAAAACGTAAACGGATTGCGCGATACACGCAGAGGCAGCTGGCAGGGTACTTTCCTGGCCAACTTTAAAAGAGGTGCGGGAGACAATATGGGCGTTGCGGGTGGTCTAAATGACAATGCCGTTTATACTGCTGCGGTCACTTCATTTTTTCCGAATGGTTTTGGATTGTATAATATGTCAGGTAACGTAAGCGAATGGGTAGAGGACGTTTATCGCCCCCTTTCTTCACAGGACGTTGACGATGTAGCTCCGTACAGGGGTAATAAATTTGAGACCATTGATTTAGGCAAAGAAAACAAGGCAGAAAGAGATAGCTTGGGCCGGATTAAATACCGCAATGTAACAGACGAGGAAAGCAAAACCAGACGCAACTATCAAAAAGGAAATGTTATCAATTACCTTGATGGTGACTCTTTGGTTGCATGTGTAAGTTATGGTTATGGTAAAACTACCCTGATCAGTGATAAATCCAGGGTCGTTAAAGGCGGAAGCTGGAATGATCGTGCCTATTGGCTGGGTCCGGGTACCAGACGTTTCATGGAAGAAGACCAGGCAAGTTCCACAGTAGGCTTCCGTTGTGCAATGGACCGCGTAGGCAGCCCGGCAGGAAACGGCAGGAGCACAGGGATTAGTTATAAAGAAAGAAAACAAAATAGCAGGAAACAATAACATAAAGAATTTTAATGCTCAAGCCATCCCAAAATTTGGGATGGCTTTTTTGTTGCCTAAATTTGTNNTTTATAAGCAATTCCCAAATATTCAAACGGATACCCGAAGGCTCCGGCCGGGTGATCTTTTTTTTGGGCTGAAGGGTGAAAACTTCAATGGTAATTTATTTGCCGGGAGGGCGATAGAACTCGGAGCAGCTTTTGCCATTGTTGATGAACAGGTAAAAATACAAAATCCGGAAAAAATTATCAAGGTTGATAATGTTTTAAAGACAATGCAGGACCTGGCTAAAATTCATCGCCTTCAATTTAATATCCCCTTCCTTGCAATCACCGGCAGTAACGGAAAAACCACCACAAAGGAATTGATACATGCCGTGTTATCTTCCATTTTTAAGACCTATACCACTCAGGGAAACCTNNGAATACCACTGACCATCCTGGGAATAAAAGAAGATGCAGAAATGGCGGTGATTGAAATGGGGGCAAATCATCTAAAAGAAATTGCATCCTACTGTCAATATACATTGCCGACTCACGGCATCATCACCAATTGCGGCAAAGCGCACCTCGAGGGTTTTGGTAGCATAGAAGGCGTAAGAAAAGGAAAGGGGGAACTTTATGACTACCTAAGAAGCTCCAACGGTACCGCCTTTGTGATGTGGGACTATGACTACCTAAGGGACATGAGCAAAGGAATATCAAAAATCATAAAATATGGAACCGCCGATGCCGACATTACCGGTAAAATTCATCCAAATAAAGACTTTCTCGCCATTGATATTACCGGCGGAACCCCGATAAAATATATTTCTACAAAATTGGCTGGTGATTATAATCTTCCCAATGTTTTAGCGGCTACGGCTGTAGGGAATTATTTTAAGGTACCCGATACAAATATAAAAGAGGCCCTCGAAAATTATTCGCCTTCCAATGCCAGGTCCCAGTTGATTGAGATCAATTCAAATAAAATTATCCTTGATGCATACAATGCCAATCCAAGCAGTATGAAAGTTGCTATAGAAAATTTCGCAAACATACCGGCCAGGAAAAAAATACTGATCCTCGGAGCAATGGCTGAACTGGGCTCTGAAAGTTTACAAGAACATGAAAACATTGTCAAACTTATCGGTCATAATTCATGGGCGGAGGTTGCCCTGGTTGGTGGAGATTTTCTTAAAATAAAACATCCTTATAAACATTTTGAAAATTCACTGGAAGCAAAGAACTGGTTCAATGAAAAAAATTTCCAGGAAACCTATATTCTTATAAAGGGATCCAGGAGTATGCAAATGGAAAGGATCCTGGAAATTAGTCCTGCAGCCTCTTAATTTTTTGCTGCAAACAGCGTCCATGGATATGCCTTCATATCCACTAAATATTTACTCATCCATTTGAACTGGGGATGTAGCGAATAAAATTTTGATCCGATAAAATCCTGTCCGCAGGGATGNNACCCATGGGATAAAAAGGAGGGTTGTCCCATTCGGCACAGCCTTTCGGATCTTCATCAATGTGTCCACAAACTACGCAACGGTTATTTGCATCTTTATTCTGCAGGACGTCCTTATGATCAGCTTCTATCTGCATACCCGAGGTTGCATCCAGTTTTCCTTTCAAGTCAACATATACCAATTCCTCCAGGCGGCGTCTGCGCGCATTGGGAGAGGTAGTACTGTCCAGGGGATTAAAGGTTGTTTCTTTAGCAATTAATACAGAATCGCTTGCAAAATTGGAACCTATCATAGCAGTATCTTTTCCGCGCCAAACACGGTAATATTTTAATCCTAATTCGAGTTTGGCAACTTCATTGGTCTTGGTGTCACCAATGAGCCAGTCGTTTGCATAACCTCCGTTATTTCCTGTTGTAAATNNCGTCATCAATGCTATTGCTGTATTGCGAAGCTTTACGGGCACGCATAAATTCAGGAATGGCAGTAGTGTCAAAACCTTTGAATTGGGTAATGGTTGTTTCAGTGAGAAGGATTCCATTGTCCGTTATCACAAAATCATCCCCGCTGTGAATAAACCCTGGCATACNNATACAATCCATCATCATATGATTTCCCTTTGCAGGAATAATATCTGCAATTACATTCCAGTGCTGACCCCAAATGTATTCTGTCCAGTTATTATGTCCCATGACTATTTTTCCATCTTTTGTAAAACTGCCGGTAGCAATAAATGCACTACAGTTTCCGGGAGCTTTGTTATCTCCGCTGCCTGTCTTTGCTTTTTCCATGAGCGCAGGAACGTAATAAAATGCCAGTTCTTCAAGGGCGTTGTAGGCAGTAATGTCAAGACTATCATACTTTTTGTGTTTCTGCCGCAATCCTGAAACAATTCCGTTTATTTCATCTTTATACTCTCTGTCCAATTTGTTCCATAAAAAATTTCGCGCAGCCATCCGATAAAACTGCCAATTATAAGGGGTTTCATGTTTCAACCAATAGCTCACTGCCTGAATGGTCGTATCAATTTCATTGGCAAGCAAATAACCGTGTTGAAACCCTATTTGTTTGGGAGAGCCTTCCAGATG
>PLCH01000174.1:2994-5030 GCA_003135585.1 Chitinophagaceae bacterium | reverse complement strand
GTCAATACCAGCAGGTAGTCATTCATATGGTAACCCGGCATCAATTGAATGATTTCTTTCATATTGGTTCATTTTTAGAATAAGTATTCATTTTCCATGCCATTGTGCTTCATTTTTTTGCCTGAAAAAGTTTGGATGATTAATAATTTAGCATAAATTTACTAAATAAATTAGTAAACAAAAAAATATTTTGTATGGAACTCGAACAATTTCATATGGCCCGGTACCAGGGCAGCAAACAATTCGCCCAATTGGATATTCCGACCGCAAACGCAACAGGCTTCACCGCTGCAGCAGATGACTATATGGAACGGGGTATTGACCTGAATGAACAACTCATTCGTAACAAGCCTGCGACTTTTTTTATGCGGGTCAGCGGGGAGGCTATGATAGGTGCCGGAATCTATCACGGGGATGTTGTGATTGTGGACCGTTCCATTAAAGCGATAAATGGGAAAGTGGTAATTGTAACCCTAAATGGGGAAATGCTTATACGAAGATTGGAAAAAAATTTTAACAGGATTCGCTTGATTCCGGAAACGACAAAGTTGTCGGCCATCGAGGTGGATCCATCCGGTGCTGATTTTTCCGTTTGGGGCGTTGTGACATATGTCATACATGCTCTCTAAATAGTTTCTATATGGGGTACAAAGCCATTGTTGACTGCAATAGTTTTTATTGTTCCTGCGAGAGGGTGTTTCGTCCCGACCTCTGGAACAAGCCCGTGGTGGTATTGAGCAACAACGATGGTTGCATTATTTCAAGAAGCGACGAAGCAAAAAAACTGGGGGTAGCCATGGCGGGCCCCTATTTTAAAGCAAGGCATATCATCGAGAAAAATGGGGTTTCCGTTTTTTCATCCAATTATCATTTATACGGGGATATGAGCCGGCGTGTGATGGATTGCCTGCGGGTCCTCTTAGAGGACTGTAGCCACGAGAAAGTGGAAGTGTATTCCATCGATGAAGCATTTTTGGATCTCAGCAATATTCCCACCGATCAATTATTGGAATACGGCTCCTATATTAAAAATACCGTAGAGCAATGGACGGGAATTTCTGTTTCAGTCGGAATAGCTTCCACCAAGACCCTGGCTAAGATGGCCAATCATATGGCCAAGAAAAACAAGAAGGCTACAGGTTGCGTCAAGGCAATATTAACAGAAGAAGATCAGAGAATTGCATTGCAACTATCCCGGGTAAATGAAATATGGGGAGTGGGCAGGGCTTATGCAAATAAATTAATCAATTGGGGTATCACCAGTGCATGGGAATTGAGCAATATGTCAGAAGAATGGGCCCACAGAAATATGGGAGGAGTGGTGGGGGTAAGACTGATCAGGGAATTGCGTGGTTTTCCCTCGATCCTCATGGAAGAGGAACTCATTGCTAAAAAGATGATCGCCACCACACGTATGTTCGGCAGACCTGTCAGTGAATTGAGCGAGTTAAAAGAAGCGGTCGCTACCTATATTTCAAGGGCTGCGGAGAAATTAAGAAGACAAAATAGCGCAGCAAAAATAGTAAGCGTTTTTCTTGTTCGCAGGGAAGAGGATTATTCGGCAGATTTTAAACAAAGTCCCTCCCTCAACAGCCATACAGTCTTACCCGCGGCCACCTCCTTTACCCATGAATTGATCAAACCAGCTGTTGACCTGGTAGAAAACCTTTTTGAAAAAGGCAGGGAATATAAGAAAGCCGGCGTAATGCTGGCTGGACTGGTTCCTGATAAATCCGTCCAGGGAAATTTATTTCATTCGGAAAATAGGAATGGCAACCGGTTTTTGATGAGCGCTATTGACAATGTAAATTTTGGAATGAGGGAGGATGCAGTGAAATTTGCATCTTCCGGGTTACAAAAAAACTGGAAGATGCGGCAGGAGCTGAGATCAGGGAGATACAGTACCCGCTGGGAAGATATCAGGGAAGTGAAATGACCCCAGGAGCTATAGGGTTATTGGCAACCCAAAATTCATCCAAATCGCTTGGAATCGATAACCAGGCTGGTCCCTACCCTATTAATCGAATAACCCTGAA
>PLCH01000174.1:0-2979 GCA_003135585.1 Chitinophagaceae bacterium | reverse complement strand
ATCCGAAGGCGTGTAAACAACGACGCTGACGCAGAAGATATTTTACAGGATGTCTGGTACCAGCTAACTGCGGCGGTGGATACGGGACCCATTGAGCAGGTAAACAGTTGGTTGTTTACGGTTGCTCGGAATAAAATAATTGACAGTTACCGGAAAAAAAAACCGGATTCCCTAGANNACATCAGCTTCAAAAATATTCTTTTTGATAACAGCAGGAATCCTGAAACAGAACATTTGAGGAACCTTTTCTGGAAGGAGTTGCGGGAGGCTTTGCAGGAATTACCCGAAGAACAAAGGAATGTTTTTGTCTGGAATGAACTGGAAGATATATCTTTTAAGGATATCGCTGAACGTACCGGTGAGAACGTCAATACACTTATATCCCGTAAACGATACGCAGTTTTACATTTGCGGGAAAGGTTGATGAATCTATATGAAGAAATTATAAATAACTAAACTTTAAATTATGAAACGTTATCGGTTTTTTAAAATCATCGGATTTATTGCACTGGGCACAGCNNACAATACGCTGCCGGTTCTCTTTCATTTTCCGGTAATTAATCTCTGGCAGGCCCTGGATTTGCTTATTCTGTCCAAACTCCTTTTTGGTGGTTTCAGAGGTGGGTGGGGTGGTCGCCATCCATACTGGAAAAACAGGATGCAACAGAAATGGATGAATATGACGCCGGAAGAAAAGGAAAAATTCAACCGGGAGTGGAAAAATCGTTGCGGCCGGAGCTTTGAAGAAGAGAAGCCCCAACCTCAGAATCCTTAACAAAAATTGATTCCCCAACTACGAAGCTAATGCTATGCAAATAACAGCCCCCTTATACAATCAATCCCGTCAGCCAACCGGTTATTTGGGAAAAATAGCCGGCCGGTTGATGACCCCTAAAAATAGGCAGCTAATTGATTGGACAGTTGAACAATTGAATATTAAGCCCTACCAGCATATCCTGGAAATCGGTTACGGGCCAGGCCATACGCTGCAGGAGGTGGGCAGAAAATTGCAAATTGGTTTTCTGGCAGGCATTGATCATTCAGTGAGCATGTATCAGCAGGCTTACCAGAGAAACAAAAGACTGGTCACTCAACAGCTGCTGCAATTGCATATTGGCACCGTCCGTGAATTGCCCTACCCTTCCCATTATTTTCACACCATATATGGAAGCAACGTTCATATTTTTTGGAAAGAACCAAAATATGAATTTATGCAACTAGCCAGCCTGCTGAAAACAGACGGTAAGTTGATCATGTTGTTCCAGCCCCGCTGGGCTAGCAGCGAAGAAGAGGTGCAGCTGGCTGCCCAAAAAATACGCGAGGACTACCTGGAAGCGGGACTTGTCAACGTCCAGATAGAATTCAATGACATATATCCGGTAACCTGCCTATCGGCCACCGCATATAAGCCCTGATCCTTGTTTTTCTTTAACAATAACTTTAACAGGTTCCCCGCATCATCCGTTAAATATTATTGCACTCCGGCAGTCCAACATACATGTCATACCAATTTATAAATTTAAAACTTACAACTATGAAACGTCTAGTTTTTGGATTGCTACTGATAGCAGGAACTCTGATAACAACTACCAGTAATGCACAAGTGTATATAGGAGGAAGAATAGGTTTTGGTTTTCATCCTCGCAGGGTTTATTATCCTCCTCCTGCAGTTGTTTACCAGGATCAATACCAGCCAGTTGCTCCCTATTATAATGAGTATGATAACAGCGGTGTTATCGTAACAGCTCCCGGATATGGTTATGGAAGGTATTATAACCGTCCGGACCGGTATTTTGACAGGGAAAACTTTCACAGGGGTTATTACAATGACCGCAGAGAGGATCATGAANNGAGCATAGGGGCGAAGGCCATCAGCGCTGATAAATTAATTTTTAAAAAAGGAGTTCACGATTGGTGGGCTCTTTTTTTATTAAAGGGTTAGGGAAGCGAAAACGCCATTACATAGTCGCCTTGTTTTGTTTTAAATTTTCCATGGCCTCCGGCTGCTATCACTACATACTGCTTCCCGTTGATTTGATAGGTCATGGGTGTTGCCTGGCCTCCTGCCGGCAATAAATATTCCCAAAGCATTTCCCCTGTTCTGGTATCAAATGCCCTAAGGTGATTATCCCGGCTGGCCGCAACGAATATTAAGTTTCCTTTTGTGACAATAGCACCCCCTAAATTTAAAGACCCCCATTTTTCTGCGCCGGGATGTTTTTCCGGGTCAAGCATATATCCCAGCGGAACTTCACATTTCTTGGATCCGTTGTGGGTATCAATGGCAACCAATGTTCCCCAGGGCGGAGAAGATTGCATCATAATTTGCCTGTCACTAATAGTGATGAGCAGGCTTCTGCTTAGAACGTAGGGTGTCCCTTCCTGCCTTCCTATTTCTGCTCTTAAAACGCCGGTGTCCCCTTTTTGGATTTGGTTGAGTTGTTCTCTCGGAAGCATCCTGATAATGGCAGGCAGCAGGTTTATATTTGTAATCAATATGCCCTGCCGGGGATCGAAACACATTCCTCCCCAGTGAATTCCTCCGACATTTCCAGGGGTTACCATTACTCCGTCATAACTGGGCGGGGTAAAGATTCCTTCATTATGGTATCGGGCAATTCTTTTTTCAGCTTCTTCTTTGTCTTTTTCCGTCAGGCCCCAGGCATCTTCTATGGACAATTTCTGCAGACCCAGCGGCGCCGGCAGAACCGGAAAAGGCTGCGTTTTCCAAGCTTTTTCACCGGGAACGGTTGATGCGGGTACGGAACGTTCTTCAACCGGAAATAGGGTCTTTCCCGTTTCCCGGTTCAATATGAAAATATGACCCATCTTGGTTCCTATTGCAACCGCAGGAATTTTCTTTCCATTCCGGGTAATGTCCATCAACACCGGTTCCGCAGCAATGTCATAGTCCCAGAGATCATGATGCACAACCTGAAAATACCAGACCATTTTCCCCGTGGATGCACGAAGTGCAAC
>PLCH01000467.1 GCA_003135585.1 Chitinophagaceae bacterium | reverse complement strand
GACTTATTTTTAACACCATCGGCGTTAGTGACGGAATGAGCATGGGCACTGACGGTATGCGATATTCGCTGGTGAGCCGGGACCTTATTGCGGATTCCATAGAAACGGTTTGTGGGGCACAATACTACGATGCCTTGATCGCCATACCCGGTTGTGATAAAAATATGCCGGGCTCGGTAATGGCGATGGGCCGGCTCGACCGGCCCGCAATCATGCTATACGGAGGAACAATAGCTCCGGGACATTATAAGGGACAAGACCTGAATATTGTTTCAGCTTTTGAGGCATTGGGTCAAAAAATTGCCGGCCAGCTTAGCGAAGCAGATTTCAAAGGGATAGTGAGGAATGCCTGCCCGGGTGCAGGTGCATGCGGAGGTATTTATACCGCCAACACAATGTCTGCAGCCATTGAAGCGCTGGGAATGAGTTTGCCTTATTCTTCTTCTAATCCGGCCCTGAGTGAAGCGAAACAAAAAGAATGTGCAGCAGTGGGAAGTGCCATACGTCTTCTGATGGAAAAAGATATTCGTCCCAGTCATATAATGACGCGGGAAGCCTTCAGTAATGCCATTACGGTTGTGATGGCATTGGGCGGGTCAACAAACGCAGTATTGCATTTGATTGCCATTGCAACTAGCGTGGATGTCAAATTGACCCAGGATGATTTCCAGGCGATCGCAGATAAAGTACCGGTTTTGGCAGACCTGAAGCCCAGCGGAAAATACCTGATGGAAGACCTGCACAATATTGGGGGCGTGCCGGCCGTGATGAAATATCTGTTAACCAAAGGATTTCTGAACGGAGATTGTATAACCGTTACAGGCAAAACGATTGCAGAAAATTTAGCCACGGTGCCCAAGCTGGATTTCAATAAACAAAAAATAATCCTCCCCGTCGAATCACCGGTTAAAACTACCGGTCATCTGCAAATATTATACGGAAACCTCGCTGAAGCCGGTAGTGTGGCGAAAATAACCGGCAAGGAAGGGGAGCGATTTGAAGGTCCCGCCCGTGTTTTTGATGGAGAATTTGACTTGATTGCGGGAATCGGCAACGGCAGGGTAAAGGCAGGGGACGTAGTCGTTATCCGCCAGGTCGGGCCAAAAGGAGCTCCCGGGATGCCGGAGATGCTTAAACCTACTTCCGCATTAATAGGAGCAGGTTTGGGTAAAACGGTTGCCCTCATTACAGATGGAAGATTCAGTGGAGGCACGCATGGATTTGTCGTAGGTCACATTACTCCGGAAGCCTATGAAGGCGGTTTGATCGGGTTGGTTGAGNNGGTTGAGGATGGGGACACGATAGAAATTGATGCTACCCACAACAGCCTCACCCTGAAAATTTCTGAAGATGTGATTGCCAAAAGAAAGATGAAATGGAAACAACCCCCCTTAAAAGCCACTAAAGGAATTCTTTTTAAATATGCCAGGCAGGTGAAAAATGCAGCGGAAGGATGCGTAACGGATGAAGATTAATATCACAAAATGTAAATTATGAGCAATATTGAAATGATCGCCGAACCAGTTAAGCCAGCCCCTTTACCAAAGACATCCATCAGCGGATCGGTTGCTGTCCTTGAAGCTTTTTTGGCAGAAGGAGTGGAAACTATCTTCGGTTATCCGGGAGGCGCCATCATGCCTATTTATGATGCCCTTTATGATTACCGGGATCAATTGCACCATATACTGGTTCGCCATGAGCAGGGTGCGATTCATGCTGGCCAGGGTTATGCAAGAACTTCCGGCAAAACAGGTGTGGTATTTGCCACAAGCGGTCCCGGTGCAACCAATCTTGTCACCGGGCTGGCTGATGCGATGATCGATAGTACTCCTGTCGTTTGTATTACCGGGCAGGTATATGCGCATCTGTTGGGGACGGACGCATTTCAGGAAACGGATGTGATCAATATTACCACACCCGTCACCAAATGGAATTACCAGGTCACCGACGCAACTGAAATTCCTGCTGTCCTGGCAAAAGCATTTTATATCGCCGGAAGCGGAAGGCCCGGGCCCGTCCTCATCGATATCACAAAGAATGCGCAATTGCAGAAATTCGAATATGAGGGATACAAAAAGTGCGGGCATATCCGGAGCTATCGTCCCAGACCAATCGTCCGCAAAGAATTTTTGCAGCAGGCAGCAAAACTTATAAACGAAGCAGAAAAGCCTTTTGTGATTTTCGGACAGGGCGTGATTCTTGGTCGGGCAGAGAAAGAATTTACCAAATTCATCGAAAAAGCTGGTATCCCTGCAGCCTGGACCATTCTTGGGATGAGCGCCATTCCTACAAACCATCCACTGGGTGTCGGCATGCTGGGAATGCACGGCAATTATGGCCCGAATGTTCTGACCAACGAGTGCGATGTGCTGATCGCTGTGGGTATGCGATTCGACGACCGGGTAACAGGGCGCTTGGATAAGTACGCTAAACAAGCCAAGGTGATCCACCTTGATATCGATCCGGCAGAAATAGATAAGAATGTTAAGGCAGCCGTCCCGGTATGGGGTGATTGCAAAGAAACATTACCGCAGTTAACGGCGCTTATAGAGCCAAAAACACACCCGGAATGGTTACAGAAATTCAAAGACTACCGCCGGGAAGAGGAAGAGATCTGTATACAGCCCGAATTGCATCCTGATTCAGAAGAGCTGACCATGGGTGAAGTGATCGACAAGCTGAATGAACTTACAAAAGGCAATGCCATCATCGTTACTGATGTTGGACAGCATCAGATGGTGGCCTGCCGGTATGCAACCTTCAACCAATCAAAAAGTAATATCACCTCAGGGGGGCTCGGAACAATGGGTTTTGCCTTACCGGCTGCTATCGGCGCTAAATTCGGAGACCCGGCAAGAACAGTGGTAGCGATCATTGGCGATGGGGGATTTCAGATGACCATCCAGGAATTAGGCACCATTATGCAGAGTGAAGTCAATATAAAAATCATTATTCTGAACAACCAGTTCCTGGGTATGGTCCGCCAATGGCAGCAGCTCTTCCATGACAAGAGATACTCCTTTGTGGATATTACCAGTCCGGACTTTGTCCAGGTGGCAAATGCTTATGGCATTGCCGGAAAAAAAGTTTCCAAAAGAGAGGGCCTGACTGAAGCTCTCAGGGAAATGTTGGAACACAAAAGCTCTTTTCTTCTGGAAGTAATGGTAGGTAAGGAAAATAACGTTTTTCCGATGG
Organism: Chitinophagaceae bacterium; assembly: GCA_003135585.1. Classification (GTDB taxonomy): domain Bacteria; phylum Bacteroidota; class Bacteroidia; order Chitinophagales; family Chitinophagaceae; genus Puia. Next base: position 7,944 of record PLCH01000467.1, on the reverse strand, counting down.
TGCCCCAGGGGTGCAGCGTGAGCGAGATCAGGTTAAAATAAGGAATCATATAATTATTAAAACTGGTAAAATGAACAAGAAGGAATTCACCGTAACGGTATATACAGAGAACCAGATAGGTCTGCTGAACCGAATTGCCATTATTTTTTCCCGCAGAAAGATCAATATCGAAAGTATGAATACTTCTCCTTCTGAGATTGAAGGCATTCNNACCGCTTCACGATCGTGATCAATGAAACCGAAGACGTCGTTCGCAAATTGTGCAGGCAAATTGAAAAGCAGGTGGAGGTATTGAAAGCCTATTTTAATACCAACGAAGAAATTATATGGCAGGAAATGGCCCTGTACAAAGTGCCCACAGACATCATAGCAGAAAAAGTGAAAGTCGAAAGACTTTTGCGCGAGCACGGGGCGAGAGCAGTAGTGATCCGCAAAGATTATACAGTATTTGAAACAACCGGACAAAGGGAAGAAACGGACAATCTAGTGAAAGTACTTGAGCCATTTGGCCTGATCGANNGGCAATGGGTTTCACGAAAGGCTGAAGGAATTTGAGCAAACTGAACCGGGAGAGGAGTTAATAGAGAATGAATTCCTGGATAAGCAGGAGGAGGTATTTACTATGTAGGCAACCATAATCAGGAATGCAAGTATCTATTGTTTTAAAGTTTCACCTGATTTATTTTCCTATTGGTAAAATATAAAAAATTTAGTTTTTAGACCTACAATAAATTATTATTAAACAGCCTTACTTTCCTAACCGGAAGAAGGCCCTAAACAACAAATCATGGCAAAATTAAATTTCGGCGGCGTGGAAGAAAATGTGGTAACACGGGAAGAGTTCCCCCTCGCCAAAGCGCAACAGGTATTAAAAGATGAAGTGATCGCCGTAATCGGCTACGGAGTGCAGGGGCCTGGCCAGGCACTGAACCAGAAAGACAACGGCATCCATGTAATTGTCGGGCAACGTAAAAATTCAAAGTCGTGGGATAAGGCTGTCCGTGATGGCTTTATTCCCGGTAAAACATTATTTGAAATCGAGGAAGCGCTTGAAAAAGGAACCATTATTTGTTATCTCCTGAGCGATGCTGCGCAAATCGAATTGTGGCCAACCGTAAAAAAACACCTAAAACCCGGTAAAGCCCTTTATTTTTCCCATGGTTTCGGGATTACTTTTAAAGAGCAAACCGGTATAATCCCTCCCAAAGATGTGGATGTATTCCTGGTAGCGCCTAAAGGTTCGGGCACTTCCCTTCGCAGGATGTTTCTTCAGGGAAGGGGTTTGAACAGCAGTTATGCCATTTTCCAGGATGCTACCGGCCGGGCAAAAGAAAGAGTAATTGCTTTGGGCATAGCCGTTGGAAGCGGATACCTTTTTGAAACTGATTTCCGAAAAGAAGTTTACAGTGACCTGACCGGAGAACGGGGTACCCTTATGGGAGCGATACAGGGTATTTTTGCCGCTCAATACCAGGTACTTCGTGACAAGGGCCACTCCCCATCGGAAGCCTTCAATGAAACGGTGGAAGAATTAACCCAGAGTCTCATGCCCCTGGTTGCCGAAAACGGAATGGACTGGATGTATGCCAACTGTTCGACTACTGCCCAGCGTGGTGCATTGGATTGGTGGAAAAAATTCCGGGATGCCACTGCTCCCGTGTTTAAAGAATTATATGAAAGTGTCGCGGCCGGAAAAGAATCCCAACGCTCCATCGACAGCAATAGCCAGCCAGACTACCGTGAGAAACTGAACGCAGAATTAAAAGAATTGAGGGAAAGTGAAATGTGGCAGGCGGGCAAGACAGTNNATCTACTGCTTCCCTGAAAGTTGAACAAAAACAAACTCAAACCGAAAAAATGGCATAGCCGGATGAATCAGTCTTTTACTTGTTTATTTAATTTTGCGCCGCTGGAAACAGGAGCCGGAGAAAACTTTTTAAAACCGCCCACTCCTGAATCTGCTGAAGGGGTTCAGGCAAATGCAGGGGCTGACACCCAAAAACCTCCTGTTGTAAAGGAGAAAAAAGATCGCTTGCCGGAGGTACTTATTGTCAGGAACTGGAAGGAGTATGCGGGCGAATCAATGATGATTATTTTCAGCGTCCTGCTGGCGCTGCTGTTGACAGAAATATTCAACAAAATACATGAGAACCAGCAGACCCATGAAATCCTGGGTGCCCTGCGGCAGGAGATCATCGACAATAAGAAAAAGGAGGATTCACAATACCAGTATCATTTGCAGGTCATAAAAAATATAGATTCGGCTTTGGCTAACTCCGCTCTGGCCCAGAGATTTATTCATAACGGTGAGATTGACCCACATCTACAGCCCCTGGCCCCCAATGGGGTTATGAGTCAAGATTTAAATGATGTAGCGTGGCAGGTAGCCAAACAATTCAATATTTCTTCAAAAATTGATTTTGGCACCTATAGCCTGCTGACTGAAATATATTACCATCAGGGTCTTATCGCAAAAGCCGAGGAGGATATAGCGAGGGTAATTCTAGGGTGGGAATCCCGCAAACCGGAAAACCTTAGGCTAACGCTCATCCTGATGCGCGACAATTATCATGCCTGGGCAGTCGACAGGGCGCCGCAATTACTAAAGCTCTATCAGGATGCCATTGACAAATTAAGTAATTATTAATTAGTATGAATACCATAACCGATACGAAATATTACATGGATTTTGAACAGGCGACAAAAAGAATAAGCAAGGTCGTTATCAGAACCCCTCTTCAACTTAACCTGACTCTTTCCAGAAGGTATAACGCAAATGTTTACCTGAAGAGGGAAGATCTGCAGGTGGTTCGCTCCTATAAGCTAAGAGGCGCCTACAATATGATGAATAGTTTGGCTGCCGGGCAATTGGAAAAAGGAGTGGTTTGCGCGAGCGCCGGTAACCATGCGCAGGGTTTTGCCTATTCGTGTAAAAAAATGAATGTTAGGGGGGTAGTCTTTATGCCCGGCATCACTCCCAAACAGAAGGTGAACCAGACCCGGATGTTCGGGGAGGATTGCATAGAAATCAAATTGGTTGGAGATACCTATGACGACTGTTCGGTTGCGGCAAAAAAATATACAGAAGAAAACGGAATGATTTTCATTCCGCCCTTTGACGATCCAAGGATCATTGAGGGGCAGGGTACGGTAGCAGTTGAAATTTTGGAAGACCAGTCCGATATAGACTACCTCTTTCTTCCCGTAGGCGGAGGAGGATTGAGTGCTGGCGTCGGGTCTTATTTCAAAACCTATTCGCCCAAAACAAAGATTATCGGACTGGAACCGGAAGGCGCACCGGCCATGTACGAGTCATTGAAAGCCGGCCACCCGGTGACCCTTGAAAATATTGACCGCTTTGTCGACGGTGCGGCTGTAAAACGGGTGGGTGACCTGACTTTTTCCATCTGCAAGGAAGTGCTGGATGACCTCCACCTGGTTCCGGAAGGAAAAGTGTGTTCTACCATTTTAGCCCTTTACAACGAGGACGCCATTGTAGTGGAACCTGCCGGAGCCCTCTCCATTGCTGCTTTGGATGATTTTGCAGGTTTGATAAAAAATAAGAACATTGTATGCATAGTGACCGGCGGGAACAATGATATAGACCGGATGCCGGAAATAAAGGAGCGGTCTCTACAGTATGAGGGTCTGAAACACTATTTCCTGATCCGTTTTGCCCAGCGCCCTGGGGCACTTAAAGAATTTGTAAACAATGTATTGGGACCTCAGGACGACATTACGCGTTTTGAATATATGCAAAAAACCAATAAAGAATCTGGACCGGCCCTGGTAGGCATTGAATTACAAAACAGGGACGATTACCAGGTTCTGCTGGATAAAATGAACAGTTATCATATAGATTTTTCCGAACTCAATAAGGATGACAAGTTATTTGGATACCTGGTGTAGGGAAAGTTGTTCGGACTGCTGAAAATGTGGATAACTCAGGATATTTTTTTTTATAACAAATCAGGGATTTTTTGTAATTTTAATCGATTGTTTGCTATGTTATTAGAAGAAATTCTTGGATTTCTATTATTTGTTGAAGAAAACTAATTATACGAATTACTAATACGATGGTAAACAATCAAGGCTTATACGATCCTTCTTTTGAACACGATTCCTGTGGAATTGGTTTCGTTGCCAATATCAAAGGCAATAAATCCCATCAAATTATCTCGGATGCTCTGACAATTCTGGAAAACATGGAGCACAGAGGAGCCTGTGGTTGCGAAACAAATACGGGTGACGGTGCAGGCATCATGATTCAGACACCGCATGAATTCTTTTTTGATGAATGTGTGAGGTTGGGAATTCATCTGCCTTCATACGGCAAATACGGGGTAGGGATGCTTTTTTTTCCCAGGGATCTCCGCTTGAAGGAAGAGTGCAGGGATATTTTTAACCGCTCAGCTGAAAAATTAGGCTTAGAAATATTGGGTTATAGAAAAGTGCCGGTGAACCCCGATGGCATTGGTCCCACTGCACTGTCCGTGGAACCGGAAATGGAACAGGTATTCGTCGCCTGCCCCGATCATATGAAACAGCCCGATGAATTTGAACGGAAATTGTTCGTTCTTCGTAATTATGCCAGTCACACGATTAACAATACGGTAAAAAAAGATGCGATCGGATTTTATACTGCTTCTCTATCTTATAAAACCGTTGTTTACAAGGGCCAGCTGACAAGCCTGCAACTCCGGCACTATTTTCCGGATCTCAGCAATAACCGCATCGTTTCGGCATTCGGACTGATCCATTCCAGGTTTGCCACCAACACATTACCTACCTGGAAGCTGGCACAACCCTTCCGCTATATTGCTCATAATGGCGAGATCAACACGATACAGGGAAATTTGAATTGGTTGAAAACCAGCGAAAAAGGATTTGAGTCCCCGTTTTTCAGCAAGGAAGAAATGGACATGCTTTTACCGATCGTTACGGAAGGCCAGTCTGACTCTGCCTCGCTCGACAATATGATAGAATTGCTCACATTGTGTGGCCGCTCACTCCCACACGTAATGATGATGCTGATCCCGGAAGCCTGGGACGNNTTTCATGCTTCCTTCATGGAACCCTGGGACGGACCAGCTTCTATTTCATTTACGGATGGAAAAATCATTGGCGCCACCCTGGACAGAAATGGGTTGCGCCCTTCAAGGTATTGTGTAACCAGTGATGACAGGGTAATTATGGCCTCCGAATCCGGCGTGTTACCGGTGAGGCCGGAAATGGTTAAAGAAAAAGGGAGATTGCAGCCGGGCAAAATGTTCGTGGTGGACATGGAACAGGGCCGGATAATCAGTGATGATGAACTCAAAAAAAACATCTGTTCCCAGAAGCCTTACGCGGAATGGCTAAATAAATATAAGATACGTTTGGAAGAACTACCGGAGCCCAGAGTATTGTTTACTCACCTGGAACATGACCAGATATTCAAATACCAGAAAGCTTTCGGGTATTCCACAGAGGATATTGATACCATCATTGCACCCATGGCACTGGACGGCAAGGAACCCATTGGCTCCATGGGAACTGATATTCCTTTAGCGGTTTTAAGTGATCAGCCTCAGCATCTTAGCAGTTATTTCAAACAACTCTTTGCGCAGGTGACCAATCCTCCTATTGACCCTATCCGTGAACGTTTGGTGATGTCACTGGCGACTTTTGCGGGAAACAATGGGAATTTACTTTTGGAAGACCCTTTGGCCTGTCACAGCGTTGCGCTGAAACATCCGGTTCTCAGTAACCACGAATTGGAAAAAATCAGGAGCATCGATACGGGCATCTTCCAGGCCAAAACATTGCAAACCTATTTCAGGGCCGATGGAAAGGCCGGATCTCTTCAGGCGGGACTGGATCGTCTTTGCCGTTACGCAGTGGACGCTGTTGAAGATGGTTTTGAAGTGCTGGTTCTGTCCGACAGGGCTATTGATTCCGATCATGCGCCCATTCCCTCCCTGCTGGCGACTGCTGCCGTTCACCATCATCTTATCCGTAAGGGATACCGCGGTCAGGTAGGTATTATCGTGGAAGCAGGTGATGTCTGGGAAGTTCACCATTTTGCCTGCCTGGTAGGTTTTGGTGCAACGGCGATCAATCCTTATCTGGCNNGGCTCTTTCCACCATCAGGGACCTGAAGATTACCGATAAGCTGGAAACCAGTTTGGATGCAGAGCAATTAAAAAAGAACTATATAAAGGCTGTCAATGACGGATTACTAAAGGTTTTTTCAAAAATGGGCATCTCCACATTACAGTCTTACCAGGGCGCGCAAATATTTGAGATAATCGGATTAAACCGGTCCGTGGTTGATAAATATTTCAGAGGAGCCACTTCCCGCATTGAAGGAATGGGATTAAACGAGATAGCAAAAGAAACGCTGGCCAAACATTTGTTCGCTTTCAGCCGGAAGGACATTCCGGTAGAACGCCTGCCTTCGGGAGGTATCTATCAATGGAAACGCAAAGGTGAATTTCACCTTTTCAATCCACAGACGATTCATTTGCTTCAATATTCAACGAGGATGAATGATTATGTCTCATTTAAAAAATATTCCAAACTCATCAATGACCAAACCGAAAAAGCCGCTACCCTGCGTGGAATGTTTAATTTTAAAAGAAACCGTTCTTCCATTCCCATAGAAGAAGTGGAACCCGCAGAAAAAATCTGGAAACGTTTCGCAACAGGGGCCATGAGTTTTGGATCTATTTCCCACGAGGCGCACTCCACCCTAGCTATTGCAATGAACCGGCTGGGNNCGGGGGAAGGTGGCGAGGATGAATTGCGTTACCAACAATTGCCCAACGGAGATTCCATGCGTTCCGCCATTAAACAGGTTGCCTCTGCGCGGTTTGGGGTGACCAGCTATTATCTAACCATGGCAGATGAATTACAGATCAAAATGGCGCAGGGAGCAAAGCCCGGAGAAGGCGGTCAGTTGCCAGGGTATAAGGTGGATGAATAGATAGGTAGAGTCAGGCACTCAACGCCAGGCGTAGGATTAATATCTCCTCCTCCCCATCATGATATTTATTCGATTGAGGACCTGGCACAGCTGATTTTTGATCTAAAAAATGCAAACCGTCACGCCGGGATCAGTGTCAAGCTTGTTTCCAAAGCCGGGGTAGGAACCATCGCTGCCGGTGTGGCGAAAGCAAAATCAGATACCATATTAATTTCGGGACACGATGGCGGAACNNCAAGCACGCCGGATTGCCCTGGGAACTCGGCCTGGCTGAAACCCACCAGACACTTGTAAAAAATAAATTGCGCAGCAGGGTTGTTCTGCAAACGGATGGACAATTAAAAACCGGCAGGGACATCGCAATAGCGACCTTGCTTGGCGCAGAGGAATGGGGAGTTGCAACAGCCGCGCTCGTTACGGAAGGTTGCATCATGATGAGAAAATGCCACATGAATACCTGCCCCGTGGGTGTCGCCACCCAGGATCCGGAATTGCGCAAAAGATTTGCTGGTAATGCGGATCATGTGGTAAACCTGTTCAAATTCCTTACTCAGGAATTAAGAGAAATCATGGCCGAACTGGGATTCCGAACGATCAACGAAATGGTCGGTCAGTCTGATTGTCTTGAAGTGAAGGAAAATATCAGCCATTGGAAATACCACAAACTGGATCTGTCACCCATCCTCTATAAGGAACCTGCCTCTTTGTATACGGGACTCCATAAAACGGAGGAGCAGGATCATGGTTTGGAAAATGTATTGGATTGGAAATTGTTGAAGGCAGTGCAACCTGCCCTGGATCACCAGCAAAAAGTCTATGCNNGAAAAACTTTACCAGTCAAAAGGATTGCCTGAAGATACCATCCATTTCAAATTCACGGGTACGGCAGGTCAAAGCTTTGGAGCTTTTAACACCAAAGGTGTGACGCTTGAACTAGAAGGTGATGCAAATGACTATTTCGGAAAGGGATTGTCGGG
>PLCH01000380.1 GCA_003135585.1 Chitinophagaceae bacterium | reverse complement strand
CAATGAAAAAATAGTAAACAAAGTAGCACCCAGACAGATCATCATGATCGTTCTGAACCCAGCAGATTTACTTCGGTATTCTCTTTCTGCACCTATAACCCCTCCAATAACAAGGGCGAGAATCAATTTGGAGATAATATCCTGAGGCAAAGACATGGCATTTTTATTTAGGGTGAAAAATCACTTGCTAAAATATCCTTCTTTATTATCTTTCAAATAGGCTTGATAATCTTTTTTAACCTGGTTAGCATAATTGGCGGCGTAATCGAACAAAATTTGATGCCATGAGTTATCTTCCCCGAAGGATATGAGTTCATCTGCCGCTGCAGATCCCTGCCTCCCGGAACTTCTTAATTGGGCGGAAGCAGTAAGAATTCCCATGTCCCGAATTACCCGGGACACATCCTTAAAACGACTTTTTATCACACCAAAATCTATCTTGTCTTCCGTGGGTTGCAATTCTTTCAAAACATACGGNNTGGCGGATATTTAAGTAAGGATGAAGACAAGACAGTTTGGACTGCTTCATATCCAATAGTCCATATTTTGAAGGATCCAGGAGATTCTGAACCAGGAACACATACCGTTTCTGCCCGATACTACCTGTTCCGGCTATGCGATAGGCGGCGTCCAATATCCGGTAAGGGTAATGGTGATTTTTGTTCTCCCTCATCCAGCCTGTAAGGTGGTCAATCAGTTTTTTTCGTCGGGTTTTGTTCAATTTAAAGCAACGACGGTTATCAATTCTCAGTCTTAACTTTCCTTTGATTTTGCAAGTTCGCTGGGCCAGCAGTTCTTTTTGTTTTCGACTAGCCACTCTGTCGAGAAATGTTCTTACAATTCCTTTTGCAATGGGTTGCTCGATATAAAGGGCTTTACCTTTTGCAAGTGAAACGGCATAAGTCTGAAGAAACAGATGTGCCAACTTAAAGGAATCTTCCCTTTTGATCTTTAGACTGTCAAATCCTGTAAAGATACTGGTGATCATTCGGACCAGTTCCCATGCAGCCGGGGCCAGTAAAGCTTCATCAAAATCGTTTAAATCAAAATATTCAAGGCGATTATCAGCTTTAAAGCTGCCATAATTTTCAAGATGCAGGTCGCCGCATATCCAGGCTGATGGGGAAAAGGGAAGGGGGTGGTAATTGAAGAGGTCTTCATAGAATAAATGGCAGGTTCCGCGAAAAAAGCGGAAGGCGCTTTCTGTCATCATCCGGTACTTTATCAAAGTATATTTTCCAACCCCGTCCTTGTTGAATTCCTTGATCCGTTCGGATAAATCAGCCATTGCAATTTTTTATGAAAGTTAATCTAATATTATTTGACAAAGATCCATCGGTTAACCATATTAAAAGATGCCTCAAGTACAATCTTATAAAAAGAAGAGGGATACGGTCCCAGGTCTATACTCGCAGATTTTGCTAAAATGGGGGTTTCTGCTAACAAATGATAGGTATCTGTTCCACCAAGTTTAAAATTATTGGTGGTTGCCACCCAGATTTTAACATTGCCAGTTTCATCCAATGATTGCCAGCCAATATCTATCCTGTTATTACTATAATGGACAATTGGGGAAGCGATAGATATTTTACCAATCAAAGAAGTTCCATCAATTTCCATTAAATCCCTGCGAGGAATCATAATATTCATGTAGCGGGCTACCGTTGGCAATATATCGGTAATCGCCGTCTGATAATTCCGGTAATAGTTATTCATGTCCTTATAGTTTGTCACGATCCAGGTTGTTCTTTCACGATCAGATTGTCCTCCGTGATTTTTGCCTGATACAGGATCCCTTNNGTTGTAACAAGGATCATCCAGTCTTCATCAAAATTCTTTTGACGGTACCGCACCGCTTCAAAAATCTTTCCTACTTGTTTGTCGACATACCCGAAAGCTTCAGCCTGTTGGGGGCTATTGCCATACCGATGGCCAATATCGTCCGTATATTCAAGATACAGCCAGGTAAGATCAGGTCCATTTGCTTTTACGCAATTGGCGGCTTCCGTGGTAACGCGGTCATCTATTTTATGAATATAGAGACTCTGATTGTCGTGAGGATAACTGATCGTATCCAGTCCGTATCCATCCGAATGGAAATCTGTGATAATGCTACCCGCCTGAGGCAATGATTCTCCCACTAGTTTTGTCCTGTTGTCCNNTTGTCTTCCCAAGTAGAAAATATTGCAATTTTTTTGGAAGGGTCGCTTTCTTTTACCAGGCGAAAGATATTCCGGTAATTATAATTGGGTTCTTTTATATCATTATCCCAAACATTGTGCTTATTGACCCAGGTGCCTGTCAGCAGGCTATTGTAACCTACAGCGGAAATGGTCGGACTTTGAGAATAACTTCCTTTTTCACCTCCGACAAAAGCTCGTTTGTATCCTCCGATTTTTACAATTGAGTCAATAAACGGTTTTTGAAGTTTTTCAATGATGTCTGCAGGTATGCCATCTGCCAGGATAAAAATTACTTTTTTCTTTTTTTGCTGGGCCTGCATATAAAAAGTCCCGGCTAAAAGAATAAATAGAAGAATATATCTTTTCAACTTTGCATTTGTTTGAAGATGCATTCAAAAATAAAATTTGTGTTTTTGGATAAGTCAGTATTCTATTGAATTGAGATACGAATGCTTGTATTGAATATCGACAATTCCAAGAGAATTTTCATAAATTATTGGAGTATTCCAGCTACAATTGAATTTTTGTTTTGGTTTTTCATCCTTTCAATCAAAGATAGTTTCTTGTGCACAAACCAGGCATAATTGAAAAACAGGCCATATCGGCCCTTGGAAGGTATAAATTCAAGGCTTCAGCTTACCTTTGCGCCTCATTAGTGACAAAGGATTGATGAATTATTACAAAATATGAATAAATATATTAACGAAATAAACAGACGAAGAACTTTTGCAATTATTTCTCACCCCGATGCAGGTAAAACCACCCTCACCGAGAAATTCCTTTTGTTTGGCGGCGCAATTCAAACAGCAGGGGCAGTAAAAAGCAATAAGATAAAAAAATTTGCTACGAGCGATTTTATGGAAATTGAACGTCAGAGAGGCATTTCCGTTGCAACAAGTGTGATGACTTTTGAGTATAAAAATTCCTTGATCAACCTTCTTGACACCCCAGGTCACAAAGACTTTGCCGAGGACACTTACAGGACGCTTACCGCAGTGGACAGCGTGATCCTGGTGATTGACAGCGTGAATGGGGTAGAAGCCCAGACCCGGCGTCTGATGGAGGTATGCCGTATGCGCAACACCCCTGTCATCGTATTTATTAATAAAATGGACCGGGATGGTAAGAATCGTTTTGATTTGATAGAAGAGATCGAAAAGGAATTGAACATTAAATTGCACCCNNTCAAAGGAGTATACAACCTTTTTGACAAGAACCTTGTTTTGATGACCGCCAACACTAAGGCAACGGATGAAAATACACTTAGAATTGATGATCTCCATCAACCGCTATTGGATGAAAAATTGGGAGAAAGGGATGCGGCTGTGTTGCGGGAGGACGTTGAACTGGTGGACGGTGTGCATGGGGAGTTGAATGTCAATGATTACCTGGGCGGCAAAGTGGCACCTGTATTCTTTGGAAGTGCAATAAATAATTTTGGGGTAAGGGAAATGCTGGATACTTTCATACGCATTGCCCCTATTCCGCGCAGTCGCGAAACGTCCACAAGGTTAGTAAATGTTAATGAAGATAATCTCAGTGGATTCGTGTTTAAAAATCACGCCAACCTGGATCCGAAACATCGGGACCGGATAGCATTCCTTCGTGTTTGCAGTGGTAAATTTGAACGCAACAGATATTACCATCATGTACGGTTGGATAAAGAGGTTCGTTTTAGTAATCCTTATAGTTTTTTAGCCAGGGATAAAGATGTCATTGAAGAAGCCTACCCGGGTGATGTTATAGGGTTGTTTGATACTGGCAATTTCAAAATTGGGGATACTTTGACAGAAGGAGAAAATTTTTACTTTACCGGGATACCCTCTTTTTCTCCTGAAATTTTTAAAGAAGTGATAAACAAGGATCCGATGAAAACCAAACAATTGGAGAAAGGATTACTTCAATTAACGGATGAAGGAGTGGCACAGTTGTTTACCCAATTCGGCGGAAATAAGAAAATCATAGGCTGCGTCGGTGAATTACAATTTGAGGTTATCCAATACCGGTTATTGCACGAGTACGGNNGAATGATCAGAAAAAACTCGATGATTTTATCCGTTTCAAACACGCCAATATTGCCAAAGACAAAGACGGGCATCTCGTTTATTTAGCACAAAGTGAATGGTTTCTGAATACGGAAAGAAGCAACAACCCGGATATTGAGTTTCATTTTACTTCGGAAATTAATAAATAGCACGCATGGTTGAAACGGACCGTCTTCTAATTATCCCCCTCAACCAGGAGCAACTAGAGCTTTACCTGGAAGCTAATGGAAAACTGGAAAAAAAATTACAGTTAACCGAGTCCGGAAGAACTTTTTCCCCTGAAGTAAAAAAGATGGTTCTAAAAGACATTCTTGTTAAAATGAAAGCTGTGTCCGGTGATAATTTTCTTTATTTTACTTTTTGGATCGTTGTTCAAAAAGCAACCAAATTGATTGTAGCCGAGCTTGGCTTTAAGGGCGAGCCAAGTGAGCTGGGAGAAATTGAGATCGGATACGGGACTATGCCGTTTGAACGCGGGAAAGGATTTATGACGGAGGCTGTAGGCGGCATGGTTGCATGGGCAAAAAACCGGTCGGGGGTACAGGCCATCCTAGCAGAAACTGAGGAAACCAATCTTGCCTCCATAAGGATAGTTGAAAAAAATAATTTCTTTCTAATAGAAAAAAAGGGGGAAATGCTCTGGTGGAAAATCTTACTTTAAAGGAACGCCTGTNNGCGGGGATTTTAAGCGTATCAATAAATTTATGAATAGATTGTTTGGAAATGCCTTCATTACCCCTTGTCAATTCTTTTAAGGCTTCGTATGGTTTTGGATAATCCTCTCTTCTTAAAATAGTCTGGATTGCTTCAGCCACCACAGCCCAATTATTTTCAAGGTCCTGGTAAAGCTTTTGTTCATTTAGCACAAGTTTACTCAAGCCTTTCTCAATAGATTTGATCGAAAGAAGAGTGTGGCAGAAAGGAACTCCTATATTGCGCAGCGCTGTTGAATCCGAAAGGTTTCTTTGTAATCTCGAAACTGGCAGTTTCGAGGAAAGGTGTTCGAACAAAGCGTTAGCAATCCCCAAATTTCCTTCAGCATTTTCAAAATCGATAGGGTTTACTTTATGTGGCATGGCTGAAGAACCTATTTCCCCTTTTTTTATTTTTTGTTTGAAATAATCTATCGAAATATAAGTCCACATATCCCTGCAAAAGTCAAGCAGAATCGTATTGATTCTTTTTATAGCGTCGAAATGCGCGGCAAGATTGTCATAATGTTCGACCTGGGTAGTGAATTGCTGGCGTTGCAATCCCAGAATGTTTTCTACAAATTCGTTTCCCAGACTTACCCAATCTTTTTTTGGAAATGCAACATAGTGTGCATTAAAATTTCCGGTGGCTCCTCCGAATTTTGCTGAGAAGGGCACTTGTATTAACTGCTCAACCTGGTTTTGGATGCGTTCGACAAATACCATTATTTCCTTCCCAAGTATGGTCGGACTGGCTGCCTGACCGTGGGTCCTCCCCAGCATTGCGATATTGCTCCACTGCTTGGCAAGTAATTTTAGTTGGCGGTTAAGGTTTAATAAGGCCGGTAAATATTCGATTTCCAGGGCATGTTTCCAGGAAAGCGGGATAGCAGTATTATTG
>PLCH01000170.1 GCA_003135585.1 Chitinophagaceae bacterium | reverse complement strand
AGGCTTATATTGATCCATGTTGTTGAAAGCGCTTCAGCCCGCATGCTGGGAAAAGAAAGTGATGATTACGAGACCAGAAAGGATGAGGAACAATTAGGCCTGTATAGAATACAACTGCAGGAAAAGGGATTTGAAAGCATAGCCAGACTGGGTTATCGCAACCGAACCCGCGAAATTGTCCGGATTGTCAAGGAAGAAAAAGCCGATATGTTGGTCATAGGATCCCACGGACACACCGGACTAAAAGATTTTATTTATGGGGAGACCGTAAATTCTGTGAGGCATGAATTGAAAATCCCGGTGCTGATCGTAAATATTTAATTATCTTTTCCGTTTCAGCAAATGTTTAAGGCGACTGAAAGTTTCCGGTTTAATATTCAGATAGGATGCTAGATATTTTTGAGGGACCCTTTGGAGGAGATCCGGATTTTCCTTTATGAAATGAATAAAGCGTTCATGTGAATTGAGACGCATCCTGTCATATTCCCAGCTTTCTTTATTCAAAAACTGCTGGGTAACGATCAACCGGCCCAGCCTCTCCATTTTAGGATTCGATTGGTAGAGGTTCTCTACATTTTGTTTTGAAATCGAAACAAAGGTCGAAGGTTCTATAGTTTCAACAGCATAGGTGGAAGGAATACCAGATAAAAATGAATCGTAGACACAGATCACCTCGTTTTCTTTTGCAATCTGGGTAACCATTTCTTCCTTGTTCCGATAAAAAAATTTTCTGGCAAGTCCGCTGACAATAAAATTCAAATAATTCTCAATCTCCCCCTCCCTGATCAAAAGTTGTCTCTTATCAAAATCACGGATTTCAAGTGTTTGTGAAAACAAGGAAAACTCTTCATCGTTCAGGTTTACAAATTTGGATACAAATTTACGTACGGCATCAATCAGCATAGGGATGTGTTATTCTGACACAAAGTAAATAAGTAAAATGATTAACAGGAAAATTATTTGGAGGACGGTTTTACTAGCGGATAAAAAGCAGGATTTAAATGCATTTTTGTTCAGAAAATTATCCTTTTCCGGCCTCAAGGACCTCCTTGTTAAATTCACGCAATTCATGTAGGTTTGTTCACTTTTGAATTTTTAAAGGGTAAATTATGGCAAAAAAAATTAAAGTCTTAAACCCAGTGGTGGAACTTGATGGGGACGAGATGACACGGATCATCTGGAAATTCATCAAGAACAAACTGATCCTGCCTTACCTGGAATTAGACATTAAATATTATGATCTGGGTATCGAATACCGGGATCAAACAAACGATCAGGTCACGGTGGACGCGGCCAATGCCATCCGGCAGTATGGAGTAGGCATCAAATGTGCTACCATTACTCCTGACGAAGCACGGGTAAAAGAATTTGGCCTTAAACAAATGTGGAAAAGCCCTAACGGAACCATCCGGAATATATTGGATGGAACTGTATTTCGTGAACCGATCGTTATCAAAAACATACCCAGACTGGTGACCAATTGGACGGCTCCCATCATTGTTGGCCGTCATGCTTTCGGAGATCAGTACCGCGCAACCGACACGGTTATAAAGGGGAAAGGAAAGCTAACCATGACTTTTACCCCCGAGGATGGCAGTCCACCACAGATTTTTGAAGTATTTAATTTTAAGGGAGACGGAGTAGCCCTTAGTATGTACAACACCGATGAAAGTATCAAAGGTTTTGCAAGAAGCTGTTTCAATATGGCGCTGGGCAAAAAATGGCCCTTATACCTTAGTACAAAAAATACCATTTTGAAAAAATATGATGGTCGCTTCAAGGATATCTTTGAAGAAATCTACGAAGCGGAATTCAAACAAAAATATAAGGAAGCCGGGATTGTTTATGAACATCGCCTGATTGACGACATGGTAGCAAGCGCCTTAAAATGGAATGGAAATTTTGTTTGGGCCTGCAAAAACTATGACGGGGATGTTCAAAGCGATTCTGTTGCCCAGGGCTTTGGTTCCCTTGGATTGATGACTTCCGTGTTAATCACGCCGGACGGGAAAATCATGGAGGCCGAAGCGGCCCACGGTACGGTCACCCGTCACTTCAGGGACCATCAGGTAAGTAAACCTACCTCCACCAATCCCATAGCTTCTATCTTTGCATGGACAAGAGGACTAGCTTTCCGCGGAAAATTGGACAATAACCCCGAATTAATCCGTTTTAGTCAGGCACTGGAAGAAGTGTGCATCCAAACCGTTGAAAGTGGAAAGATGACAAAAGACCTGGCAATTTGCCTGTATGGCAATAAAGTGGAACATGGCAGGCATTTTCTTTATACGGAAGAATTTCTTGACGCCATCGACGGGAATCTGAAAATGAAAATGTGAGCAAAAAAAAGCCATCCTGGGAACAGGACGGCCTCTAACGATTGCTTGCCATATGAAAAAAAAATTACATTTTCTTTGCGGAATCTGCCTTAGCCTTAATAGTATCAACAGCAGCTTTGCGGGTTGAATCTATCGCATTTTTTGCACTATCTGCCACGGCCTTAACTGTATCGGTTGCAGCTTTAGCAGCAGAATCAACAGCTTTATCAGAGCTAGAGGAATTGTTACAGGCTGCGAAGGCGCCAATAGATAATACTAATAAGAACTTTTTCATTTTGATCATTTTTTTTGTTTGTTAATGAATGGTTTACACATTAATACCCC
>PLCH01000113.1 GCA_003135585.1 Chitinophagaceae bacterium | reverse complement strand
TGTTTCGGAAGGTTATTTGTATTTTTATAAATGGGAGCGTAAAAAACAACAAGTCTTTCACAAATTCAATTTGTGCTTTGCTATTTAGCAAATGTAGATTCTTGTTTTAGCTTACGCACCATCAAAAATTGAATGGCGTGAAATCTGCCCATATGTGCTTCACTCCTTCAACGTAAAATCAAATATTTTGCAACTGTGAAAAAAACCCTTGCGCTTTCGATTTTCTGCATATTTTCTCTGTTGGTTTCTGCCCAAAAAAAGAATCAATCTTTCCAGCTCCATATTCATTCAACGACGCTTCCCATCAAAATTGACGGCAGGATGGATGAACCTGCTTGGAGAGATGCTGAAATCGCAACTAATTTTTTTATGGTTTTACCCATGGATACCAGTTATGCGAAATTGAAAACCGAGGTGAGGATGACCTACGATAAACAAAATATTTACCTTCTAGCTGTTTGTTACAACGGACTTGCAGGTCCCTACATGGTGGAATCTCTGAAAAGGGACTTTTCATTTGTTAAAAACGATAACTTCCTATTGTTCATGGATCCTTTTGATGACCAGACCAACGGTTTTTCCTTTGGAGCAAATGCGGCCGGTGCTCAATGGGATGGTACCATGTATGAGGGAGGCAAGGTTGACCTGAGCTGGGATAACAAATGGATTTCTATGGTTAAGGATTATAAGGATAAATGGATATTTGAAGCCGCTATACCCTTCAAGACCATCCGTTATAAAAGGGGGATTTCCCAATGGGGAATTAATTTTAGCAGGAACGATCTCAAGGCAACGGAAAAATCTAGCTGGGCTCCCGTTCCAAGGCAATTTCCCACTGCCTCCCTGGCCTACACCGGTATACTGGTCTGGGACCAGCCTCCCCCGGAAGCCGGGCCAAATATTTCTGTCATACCTTATTTACTGGGTGGCCTTTCCAAGGATTATCAAAACAAAACACCCCCTTATTTTCATCTTGAAGGCGGGGGGGATGCAAAAATAGGCATAACCTCTTCCCTTAACCTTGACATGACCGTTAACCCTGATTTCTCCCAGGTGGATGTGGACCAGCAAGTGACCAATCTTAGCCGTTATGAACTTTTTTTCCCTGAAAAACGCCAGTTCTTTCTTGAAAACGGTGACCAGTTCAGCAATTTTGGGCTACCCACGATTCGACCTTTTTTCTCCAGGCGGATTGGATTGAATGCACCCATAAATTTCGGAGCCCGCTTAAGTGGAAAACTGGATAAAAANNGCAAACCGGTGTAGTGGATTCCACCGGACTCCCGGCTCAAAATTTTGTCGTGATAGCCTTACAACGCAAGATATTTGCACGCTCAAATATTGGTTTTTTATTTATCAATAAACAATCCGTGAAGTACCAACCGGGCTTGGACTCAAGCAAAGCAGTTTATTCCCTGTACAATAGAAATATAGGTGTGGAGTATAACCTGGCCTCATCCAATAATCTTTTTACAGGCAAGGCGCTTCTTCTAAAATCATTCAGCCCGGGTAAGAAAGGCCAGGATTGGACACAGGCCGGTAACTTACTCTATGCAGGTAGAAAATGGAATTTGTTTTGCCAATACGAATGGGTGGGAGCCAATTACAATGCAGAAGTGGGTTATGTGCCTAGGCAGGATTATATCAAAATAAATCCCCAGGTCATCCGTTATTTTTTTCCGAAAGCAGGGAATATTCTTAGTCATGGCCCCCAAATAAATTCAACCTATTTTTTTAATACTTCACTTCACCAGACTGATAACGAAAGTATTTTGTCCTACCTTATTACATTTCGGGATCGCAGCACTTTTACAGGACTTGTCATGCATGATTATGTTCAATTATTGCAGCCTTTTGATCCAACCAATACCGGGAAGGATTTTTTAGCGACAGGTACGAAGCATCAGTGGAACACAGCCGGAATAGATATTGTTTCGAAACCACAAAGTTTGCTTACCTATGTCTTTTCCGGGAGATATGGAGGGTACTATGCCCAGGGCAGGAAACTCACACTAGGAGGGACCCTGGGTTACCGTTTTCAGCCTTATGTAAGTATTCTTTTAAGTGCCAGTTACAATCACCTACTCCTGCCATTGCCATGGGGGAAAACGGATTTCTGGCTAATAGGCCCACGCATTGATCTAACGCTTACTAATAAGCTCTTTTTTACAACATTTATCCAGTACAATGAGCAGGCAAAAAATATGAATATTAATTCGCGTCTTCAATGGAGGTACAAGCCCGCTTCCGATCTCTTTCTGGTATATACAGATAATTACCTGCCCGTTCCTTTCTCGGTAAGAAACAGGGCTATTGTTTTGAAATTTACGTATTGGTGGAATATTTAGGCTTTCATTTCAACCGGTAACCTCTCAAAAAATCTCCTACCGGCATTTTCTTTTTCCCTTCCAATTGAATCTCTTCTGCGTAAATATACCCGTCTGCTGCAGCAAATTTTAGGAACGTCTTTTTATCAGTTTCAAAATTACCCGGAGAAGCCGCCGGAGTAATTTCTTCTTTTTTTGACTTGAATATCTTGAGCATTTTCCCATCGAAAAAAGTATAAGCTCCGGGAGAAGGCGAAAGACCACGAACCAGATTGTATATTTTCGTGATGGGTTGATCCCAATTGATTTTGCAGGTCTCCGGAATAATTTTGGGCGCAGGCTTCAAAGAGTCTGCATGGGAAATCAGTGATTGCGGGGTTTTATTCAGTGTGCCATCCGTCAATCCTTTAATGGTTTTGACCAATAGCCCGGCGCCGATATATTTAATTCCCTCCAATACCTCCCCGGCTGTTTCATCTTCCCCGATGGGATAACTTTCCTGCATTAAAATATCGCCAGTATCAATATCTTGTTGTAGTTTAAATGTGGTGACGCCCGTTTCGGTTTCGCCATTAATGACTGCCCAGTTGATGGGCGCTGCACCCCGGTATTGAGGAAGAAGAGAGCCATGCAGGTTGATGGTTCCCATGGGGGGCATATTCCATACAGATTCGGGTAACATTCGAAAAGCAACTACAATTTGCAGATCTGCTCGCATGGATCCCAGGGTTTCAAGAAACAGGGGATCCTTCAGTTTTTCCGGTTGTAGAATCTTCAATCCTTTCCCCGCCGCAAATTTCTTAACCGCACTTTCGGTTATTTTCATACCCCTACCGGCCGGCTTATCCGGAGCTGTAACAACAGCAGCAATATCAAGACCGGCTTTGAGAAGCGCCTCCAGGGACGCCACGGCAAATTCCGGTGTACCCATAAAAATGATTCGCGGATGCTGCATCGTCGCTAAATTAGTTTTTTCGCAGACAGCTTATTCAAAATCCTTATAAAGAAGGTATTTTTTTCTGATTTTTTTGAAATTACTCAAGCCAGGTTCCCAGTTTCTGCGAATTTCCTGTTCGGATTTTCCTTCTTTGATTTGCTGTAATAATAAATCTCCACCGGCAAGCTTATTAAAAAAATTCCCGGAGGATAAAAAAAAATTTTCTTTTAAAGGGAAAAGTCTGTAGGCTTCCAACAGCCATTTTATTTGAAGCCGCCCGTTCATTTCCTTCCATACATCTATTTGGCTCAGATCAAATC
>PLCH01000127.1 GCA_003135585.1 Chitinophagaceae bacterium | reverse complement strand
CTAATGAAGGGTCATGCTTGATAATTTCATTATAAATAGATCCTCCCCGGGCAAGCCCATTGGCAGCTTCTCCTGCTGTTTGGCTAAATGATTCTTTGCCGACACTTTCAACTAAAATTTTTGAAAAGCCGGTCGCTTGCAGCATTCTTTTAATAGCGACTTGATCATTCATCGAAAATGGCAGATTATAGGATTCAGGCAAACTATCTTCGAAAAGTTCTCTTACAATTCTCCTGTAAGTAAATGATGCCCCATTGAGTTCCAATTTATCCCATGTACTGAAGATTAACATCCCTCGTGGTCTCAGAACCCGATATGCTTCTGCAAAGGCTTTGCATTTATCGGGAACGAACATGTAACAAAAACAACCAACTATCACGTCAATGCTATCGTCAGCAAATGGTAATTCTTGAGCATCAATAATCTGCCAGTCTATATTCAGTTCTTTTAATTTTTCCTTAGCGATTCCTAACATATCCTCACTTATATCAGAGCCAATGATTTTTGTTGTTGAAGAAACAACTTTGCGCAAATGAGCGGTAACACGACCTGTCCCACTTCCAATTTCCAGAACTAACCTTGCAAAGGATGGATCAATACGTTTGGAAATCTCAACGGCATAAGGTTCAAAAAACATTGGTCCAAGAACTCTTTCATAATGTTCTGGAATTGAACCAGAAAAACTGGGAGGAGCGAATGAAATGTCTTTTAAGTCCATAAATTGTACGCTTTAGATTTATGAAATGGCACACCGGTTCGCGCCAGCTTCTAAATCAATAGGGTTTATATCGCTGAAATCACCTTTCAAGTTTTTCTCAACTATGGATAAATAGTTGTCAGGTGTAGGTGGAATACGTTGTAATAATGTTTTTATAAATTCTTCTTCGTTTAATTGTAATATGGATACATTTTTTTTAATATCCCCCAATGATGTTTGAATGGGCTTATTGTCAAAATCAACCGGCTTACTGGTATGGGCCGGCAAAACTATTATACTGCCAGGTAACGCCAACAGTTTTTGAAGCGATTCATATAACATTGTCGCTTTCAAAACAGTTTCTTCCGTATTTGATTTTAAATCTGGCCGTCCAACGCCATTAATAAAAAGGGTGTCCCCGGTTAGTGCCAAATTTTCATTGACCAGAAAAGAGGTACTTTCTAACGTATGGCCCGGAGTTTGAATGCCGGCCATACTGATGCTTCCAACTTGTAATGGAATAGCGGGGTCAATAGGTAGAAATTCAAAATTTACTTTGTTAGGAACAGGCAGGTATAGTGGTGCATTATTTCTTAGTGCTAACTGTCTTGACCGCGAAAGATGATCAGCATGTATATGCGTTTCAATCACATATTTTAGAGTAAGATTGTTTTCCTTGAGTATTTGCTCATATACTTCAACCGGAAGAGAAGCATCAACTACAACAGCTTCCTGGTTAGATGAAATTATATAAGACAAGCAACCTTTACCCGTTCTTCTTAGCTGTGTCACTTCGAAACCCGGAAAAGAAATAATGGCGGTATTCCAGGATAGGCTCCATCCTTTCATTCCTTCTTTAAGGCTATACGCTTCAAATCCATATTNNAGGCGATACGCTTCAAATCCATACTCCCGCAAAAGCTCTGCTGCCATCAAACTCGTTTTACCACCTGCACAAACTGTTACGACGGGGATGGACTTATCTATGTATAATTTCTCCAATACGCCACTATCTTTTGCTCTTAATTTATCATACACGTCAAAATAAATACTGCCAGGAATATACCATTCCGTCCATTCATTTTTTGGCCTGATATCCAGAACATTTACTTTCTTCCCAGTCGCTAACCATTGTTGCAGCGCGGTCACTTCTATAGTTGGGCTTTTAATCATAAAGAATATATAACTCAAAAATTATGAAACAGTTTCAACGGGTAAGCCTTTTAATTTCCAGTCGGGAAAACCTTCAAAAAGACGTCTGGCATTGTAACCTTTTTTGGTAAGCATACTAACTGCCTCATCTGCAAAAACACAAAACGGGCCTCTGCAGTAAGCGATATATTCTTTATTCTTTGGCAGAGTTTTAAATCTTTCGGTAAGTTCTTCTACAGGTATATTAATTGCATTAGGAATATGACCATTTTTATATTCCCCAGCAGGACGAACATCTAATAAGATGATATTTTTCGATTTCAGTCTATTTATTAATTCATCTATTTTCACCGCTTCAAATGTGTTACGTTTCTCTCTGAAATCCAGTATTAGTTTCTGTATCTCTGCTATTCTTTCCAACCCCAATTCTCTCAAACCTTGCGNNATTTGCCGCTTTTAGTACCTGCAAATGTTGCGAGGTGTTGGCAACAGACATATTGGTTTCAATCGCTATTTCCTCCACTGACTTTTCACCCTGTCCCAGCAGATCAATAACCTCAAGCCTGTGCTGATTGGCCATAGCCTTAATCATGCTTGCCAGGATTGAATATATCTTGTCCTTAAAAATTCTTTTTTCCATATCGGCAGAATATTGACCAAAAGTACGTAAATTCAACTATTCAATAAAATAATTGAATAAAATAGGCTTTTTTTAAAGTAGGAAAAAGTTCTCCTTGTATTCTTCAGTCAAAAGCTTTTAATTGGAACCATCTTTCAAAAATTTAAAACCATTGTTATGGAAACAATTTCAACCAGAAAAGTAGATACCGCCGACCTTGAACAAAAGGTAAAAGAAATGTATAGGGATGTTGCATTAAATCCCCGAGGCGAATATCATTTTGAAATGGGCAGAGGACTTGCTGAAAAATTAGGGTATGAAAAAAAGGACCTTGACCGTATTCCGGCTGCTGCCATTGAATCATTTGCAGGAGTAGGATACTATTTTGATATGGCTGACCTGAAAGAAGGAGAAA
>PLCH01000314.1 GCA_003135585.1 Chitinophagaceae bacterium | reverse complement strand
GTTGAGAATGGCTCTTTCAATCCGGAGAGTATTTTTCATAGCGCCTCCTTTTTTAATTTTTTTCTTTCGAAATACATCAGCAGATTAAAACGGATGATGAAAAGAAGGAGCGGGGTGCACATATTATAAGTCATTATTTGTAGGAATAAATTGCCATAAAAGAAGATGATGGAAAGAATGAGGAATATTGAATTGATGAACACNNATCTTATTGTCTGAATTCTTTCATCTTCAAATTTTTCTTTTGAAAAAGCAATCAGCAGCAGACCGGTTATCAATAGCACACCGCCAATTTCATCCGTAAAATTGTTGGATAGAAGATTGAACAGAAAATTCTGGTCGAATGATATCTTTCCGGAACCATTTGCCTGGAAGTCGAGGAATTTAAATGTAAACTCAGCATGGAGGTTCAATATCATTAAAATGAAAGCCGGGAGGGCAATAAACAGCCCGATCGCCTTATACTGGTGGGGTAATAACAATCTTGTTTTCATAAATGCATTTTAAAATTTAGGCTAAAGTATAGCATTATATTCATAAAGTAAAGTAAACTTTACATAATGTTATGTAAAATTGTCATAAATAATCCGATTTTGGCCCAGTGCAAGACGATGCACCCCCTGGTCCCAACCAGAAAGTAAGAAATTTGTTGAGCAAACCAAGGTGATTCGAAGAATCAGGGTGATATAGTGGGTGAAATTCCATGGCTGGATAAATCCTGGATAATGGGTCTTTCCTCTGAAGATTTTTCAAAAAATGCCGATACCAGAATACCCTCACCAAAACCACAACTGGATTGCGGATTTCTATAAACCTGCCGGATTTCGGCGGCATAATCGCTAAAGCAGAAAATTATAGAACAATCCCCATCATTTTTGGGAATAAATTTAACCAGGTTGTCATCATAAGCCAGGGTATCTAAAAAAGAACCGGATTCATAGCCCGGATAGCCTTTATTGATATAGAAACACATGGCTACCTTTTTCGGGGTCAACAACTTTACCCTCAATTCACCGGAATGACCCAAAATCCTGGTATTTTTTTTTGTGCCTTTTAGAATATATGTACCCGTAGGGTCGATAAAATCTGAAGGGTGGGAGACAAAAAAAGGCAGGCGTAAAATTCCGACAGCAAGCAGCAGGAGCATACTTTTCATAACTTTTCAAAATTTATCGAGTTACAAAAGAAGTTTTACCACGTTTTCCAATTATTAAATTTAAGGTAGAATACCGGTTCCGTGCAAGAATTATTTTATTGTATTATTTGCAGGTTTGAATAGCTAATAGGAAGGTCCGGAGGCCAATCCCTTCAGATCCACCAGGTTTCATGTTAAATTATCCCTTTTACGTATATTAAATAAATAAATGCTCCCTTTAGTGCTCCTATTATAGAGGGTAATTGTATTTTTACCTCATAAACAACCTCCAATGAAGCTTTTTGTCGCAGCCGTACCTTATGATTTCGATGATGTTGATCTAAAGGAAATGTTTGAATTGTATGGCGAGGTTAATTCAGCCAAAATAATTCTTGATAAAGAAACCGGCAAAAGCAGGGGCTTTGGCTTTGTTGACATGCCCGATGACAATGATGCCAAGCAGGCTATTGAAACCCTGGACGGGGCTGCCATTAAAGGAAAAAAAATGTCAGTCAAACAAGCCGAAGAGCAACCAAAAACAGGTTTTGGTAATCGCGGCCGCGATAATAACCGACCCCCAGGCAGAAGATACTAGGATTTATCAGGGAGTGCATCCATGATGGCTAATATTGCCCAGTTCATCGCTGCAGCTGATATAAACTGATTTTCATCGTATGGAGGAAAATCACTGTAAAGAATGGCTGAATAGGGTAAGATCTAGTTTCAACCAACCAGGCACCACTCTTGTCCTGGGTTTTCAATAAATAATTTATTCCATTTTGAAATGATTCATCGCCGGAATTAACCATCCAGCTTTCAAATAAGGCATACAATACCTGGCCGGTTGCGTATGCATCGCTTTTCATAGTCGGCAACCCCAGAGCTAAAAAAAACAGGCTTCATTTTTTTGAAGAAAGCCTGTTTAATTTTGGTAAGGGAAGCCTAACTGATCTCTATATCATGCTGCACTGGTTCTTTCCCGGGTATCAATGGCAGGCTTACCTCCAAAACACCATCCACATACTTCGCCTTAATATTGCCGGCATCGATACATTCATCCAGGTTAAATGATCTTTCAAATCCTCCCCTGCTGTATTCCCTTAGCACCCATTCCGGCCTGGGGAATCCTTCCGGGGGTTGGTAGGAAACAGTAAGGACATTGCCTTTTACGTCCAAGTGAAAGTTTTCCCTGATGCGGCCTGGCGCAAATACCAGGATTTCGTAGCTGGTAGCTGTCTTGTAGATATTTACAGCGGCCCTTTGCATTGAGCGGATAAGCAGGTGCCTGTTACTACTTCCGTAATTGCCTTTTGCGGCACATGACTGATTGTAGTTCATGTTTTCCTTTTTTAATAATGAATGAATAATGATACAATTGGGTAGACGAATGAGAGACGGAAATATTTTAAATCAGTTTGAAGGGGCTTTTATGGTATAATAGATTTTATTTGACAAGGCAATAAATAGGCAGCTTAGGGAATTGAAATGAAGACTATTCTGACGGTATATTCCTGACCGGGTCAAGGTTTGAAGTTAAAGTGAGGGTCTTATTGTTTTTGTAGTCTGAAATTGATCGGTTGGATTTTGTAGGATTTTACAAGCCTGCCATCCTGGTGGGCTGGTGTCCATTTTATGGAACCTTTTATTATTCTCAGGGCCTCCTCATCTAAGGAGTATTCAACAGATTTATTTATTTCCGGATCTATAATATTTCCTTCTCTGTCAACAATGAATTGCAGGCGTATATCTCCCATAATTTCGGCGTTGACCGCTCTGTCCGGGTAATGCAGGTTGTGGTTAAGATACCTTGCCCAGGCGTTCTGGCCACCGGGATATTCTGATTCTATTTCCCCGGGCTTATGCGGGATTTTTTCCCTATCTGCTTTTGTTATGACGGGATACAATGTGTCTTTAACAACCATACCATTTTCATAATTTTTCTGTCTGAAAACACTTCCATCCATATTTCTATAAAAATACCATACCCCATCCATTGACCCGTTTAAAAAGGCACCGGCAGAATCGAGATAGCCACTTGGGAAATAATACGAACATTTTCCATTGAGTAGGNNAGGGTGGCATTGTGATCCTTAAATCTTTCTTGTTTTATACGGGGTCCAAACATCTTGTAAGTGGTCCATTGATAATTGGAGTCGTCGGTCTGCCTTATCTTTAAAAAGTAAATTGCTTTTTTTATCGAAGCGGGTTTCCAATCCTTATCAAAAACAAAAAATTCATCTTCCTTAACCTGTGCAAACACAGACTGGCTCAGCAGGCCAAAAAAAAGTATAAATATTATCTTCATTCCAGAAAGATAAATCAAATATCTTTATTTAATCTCTTACATGGGTGATAACAAAAAAGCATTTTCCAAGTGAAATATGAAAGCAAAAATTTTTATTACAGGGCTGCTGATTCTCATGGGTTATGGTTCTTTTAGCCAGTTAGCCTCACTTAAAGTAAGTGAAAACAAACATTTTTTGGTGACAAAGGACGGTAAACCCTTTTTTTATCTTGGTGACACCGGCTGGGAGCTTTTTCACAAATTAAAAAAAGAAGATACGGAAGAATATTTTAGAAAAAGGTCGGCACAGGGATTTACGGTTATTCAGGCCGTTGTCCTGGCTGAACTGGATGGGCTGCGCACGCCTAACGCATACGGTAATACGCCTTTTAAAGACGATGATCCCTCCTTTCCAAATGAATCTTATTTCGGTTATATAGACACCCTGATTGATCTCGCATCAAAATATCATTTATATATCGGGCTTTTGCCAACCTGGGGCGACAAAGTATTTAAAGATTCCTGGGGTGTGGGCCCTGTAATTTTTGACACCGCGAAAGCTCGTATGTATGGTAAATGGATTGGACGGAGATTTAGGACAAAAACAAATCTCATCTGGATTATGGGGGGTGACAGGGATC
>PLCH01000626.1 GCA_003135585.1 Chitinophagaceae bacterium | reverse complement strand
GATATAATCAATCTGTTCCTGCAATTCATTTTTATCAGTTGCAGAAGATTTGGCAGCCTCCTTTTTAGAAACAATTCCGTTCATAAAACCATTGATCACCGGGGCTATTCCATATTGCTCGGGTATGGCGTTACGAAACTCGGTTACCTTATCAATTCCGCTTTTTACTTTTTTAGTTTCGTTGATATTGGCTATAAAATCGCAAATTGGCTTAACCAGTTCAAATTTGCTTTGTCCCAAAGGGAGGTTCCCGAAATATTCGGCGATGATATTAAATGAGGGTTCATCATTGTTTTTAATCATGATGCCAATAAGTGAATTCATCAATTTTCCTTTTGCAGGCTGTTGGACCATTTTCTTGCCAGCTTCATAGGCGGCGCCCGGATCAGATATAGCCAAAGCTTCCAAAGCATTTCCGGATACCGTATAGGAAGAATCAGTAAGGTTTTCTATAAACATTTTCTTGTATTCAGGTTTGGAATAGCCGGCAAGTAGAAAAAGGGCATTCCCCCGTACAGTTGGTTTGGGATCATTTTTTGCAAGATCTGCCAAAATAGGTTCGAATTCCTTTTTTACATTTTCATTTTTGAAATTCAATTTACCCAGGGTATAATTTCGCAATTCGAAGTATTTGTCTTTCAACGCGATTTTCAACAATTCAACCGACTTTGGATCGTCCTGTTTTTTAAGACAATAGTCAATTGCCTCTCGACGATCCAAATATAGACCTGCATACCTGTATTGATGGATGAAATTATCGATGGTTTTATTGTCATTCTTTTCGCACAATATTATTTTATCGCCGTCAACATTAATCAGGTCGGGCCTGACGGCATAAGAAAAGGTAAAAGTATCTGACTTGGTCTCTATCCAAACTTTGTGGCGGTCTTTCCTGGCTCCAAAATAAATATCAATTGCCAGTGGCAATCTGAATACTTTTTCACTTTCTTGTTTTTGTTGGACAATGACCTTTACTGTTTTTGAAGGATCATCATAAGCGTAATCGATAGTTAATTTGGGATGACCACTGCCGTAATACCATTGATTCCAGTACCAGTTAAGATCCTGGCCGGTTATTTCCTCAAAGGCCAATCGTAGGTTTTGAGATTCGGCCGACTTGAACTTATTGGTCAGCAGGTATAGGTTCAGGGATTTAAAAAATGCACTGTCTCCCAAATAGTTTCTCAACATGTTCAAAATCCGGCCTCCTTTTGCGTAGGTAACCATGTCGAACACATCCTCCTTATCGGCGTAATAAAACCTGACCAGGTTTTTGGATGGATTGGTTTGGTCGCCCAGATATTTTTGAATTCCCTCGAAATTCACGGCATCCCCGGCATCCTTTCCATATTTGTATTCATTCCATAATGTTTCACTGAAGTCGGCCATGGATTCATTTACCGTGAGATTACTCCAGCTTTCTGTGGTTACCAGGTCCCCAAACCATTGATGAAACAATTCATNNATTCATGGGCGATGTAATCCTCATATCCATTCCCATCTATCAACTCGCGGGCATCCTGCTGCAGGGCATCTGTGTGTAAAGTTGCGGTAGTATTTTCCATGGCTCCGCTGACATAGTCCCTGGCGGTCATCTGAGAATATTTCACCCAGGGATATTCCACTCCCAAAATCCGGGAATAGAAAGCAATCATCTCCGGTGTATGGCCAAAAATCTTTCGTGCCACCGGTCCATATTCTTTTTCCACATAATAACTCACTTCCTTTCCTTTATAAGAATCCTTTATGATAGAATAATTTCCCACTCCCATAAAAAAAAGATAGGGTGAGTGAGGGAGATCCATTCTCCAGGTGTCGGTGCGGGTACCGTCAACATTCTTTTTTTGGGAAATCAGTTTACCATTTGATAAGCTGACGTATTTGGCAGGAATAGTCATTGTTATTTGCTCTGTCGTCTTTTGATTGGGCTTATCTATTATGGGGCACCAAATAGAAGTCCCTTCGGTTTCTCCCTGAGTCCAGATTTGGGTGGGCTTGCCTTTTTCTTTGCCTTTAGGATTGATAAAGTACAGTCCTTTGGCATCAGTAATAGCCGCACTTCCCTTTGTCTTTAATTCATTGGGTTTGGCAGTATATTCAATATATACTGTATATTTTTCGCTTCTTTTATAAGATTTTCCCAATTGTATTTTAAGAATCATACCATCATAATCATATTTAAGGGGAACAAGGCTGGTCCCTTTCAAAATCGCCAGCTCATGGATATCCATTCCTTTTGCATCCAGGGATAGGGTGTCAGTTGGGTAGAAATGGGGTTTCAATGTGATCCATACTTTTCCATGCATATAACATTTGTCATAATCAAAACTCACATCCAATTTAGTATTTACGAGGTCATTTATTTTTTGAGCGGAAGACCTGTAAATTCCTTTCCATGCTTCTTCCTTGGTTTCTCCTGAATGTTGAGCAAGAAGTTGCCTGCTCAGGAGCAGGGTAAGCAACATCAATGGTATTTTTTTCATGTATGGATTTTGATCGTTTTTAAAGTTGGTAAAGATATAAGTTGCCCGTTGCAGGAAATGTGAAATTTATTTAAAAGGTCAAATGGAAGGAACAGCATATGCTGAAGAAGGTCATTTCTAAAGGCCGGAGAGATCCTCCGCAAGGTCCTTTCTTATTTGGTTGAAATTTTTATTCCTGCTTGCTTTCATGTAGGTTTGTCTGAAGAATAAGAGTTCAGCAACTATGTTAAAGATCGGTTTTCCGATAATTTTATTTTTGATAATAAGTAAAGCCTATTCACAGCAGAATTATTTTGTTTTGATACAGGCGGATAACAATCAGCCATTTTATACGAGGCTTGAGGACAAGATTGTCAGTTCCTCTTCCAGTGGGTATTTGATCCTATCCCAATTAAAAGAGAATACTTACAGGATCACAATAGGATTCCCCAAAAACGCCTTTCCTGAGGAAAGATTTTCCATTGTTATCAAAAAGAAAGATCAGGATTTTCAATTGAGGGATCTGGGTGAAAGGGGCTGGGCATTATTTAACAGGCAAACGCAGGAATGGATACTGCCCCTGAAGGAAGCTATAGACAGCAGTAAGGTCCGGATGGAAGGAACTAGGAAGGAAGATGCTTTCTCCTACCTGATGGCCGGATTGGTAAATGACAGTTCTGTAATGTACAATACTTATGTGCCGCTGGAACTGCCTAAAGATACCTTGAAAAACGGGGTAGAGAAGAATATTCCCATCAAATCCGATTCTCCTTTGGTTATTGTTGAAAAGCCAGTTCAACAGCTTCCAGTAAAGCAGATACCTGGACCAAATCCTAAAAAGAAAAAAAATGGAAATCTTCAAAGCGGCGAAATCGTGCCATCCGTAAAAAAAATCAAGGAACTTTTATTGAAATCAGCATTAGAACTTATTTACATAGACAAATCAAAACAGGGAGGAGCCGATACCGTAATTTTGTTTATCTCCCTTGAAAATCAATTGATTCCAGCCGCTCCAATGGATTCAACTAGCCTTTCTCATGCAGATAATGGAAACAATAAACAAAAAGATACCGTAAGGTTAGTCAACAATAGTCTGGTTACGGAACATCCACAAACTCAGGCTTCCGTGGGAAAAAAAACACCTAAGAATATCGTCCTGACTAGTTCCGATTGTAAAAACTTTGCATCCGAAAATGAAGTTGACCGGCTGCGGGTGAAGATCATGGGTGAAAAAAAGAAAGAGGACAAACTCGCCCTTGCCCAGAAAACATTTAAATCGAAATGTTTTTCCACCAAACAAATAAAGATCCTCTGTGAATTGNNTCAATGATGAATGGAAATTCTCTTTTTTTAGCGCCGCCTACCCTCATGTTTCAGATACGGATAATTTCAGGCAATTGGCACAACTTCTTAACGAGGAGTATTATCTTAACCGCTTTAAAGAGTTAACCGGGCAGTAAAACTATTATCACCCAATTATCATTATTCCATGCCCAGATATTTCCTTGAGGTTTCCTATAAAGGCACTAATTACAGCGGATTCCAGGTGCAGGAAAACGCAAACTCCATACAGGCAGAAGTCCAAAAGGCCTTTTCTATTTATTTTCGGGAACAAATTGAAATGACCGGATCGTCACGCACGGATACGGGGGTGCATGCCCTGCAGAATTTTTTTCATTTTGATTTCCCCCTGAAAATACCAGATCAGGCATTGTATAATATCAATTCAATTCTTCCCCGTGATATTGTAGCCCTTAAGCTGCATCCTGTTCATCCCCGGGCCCACTGCCGTTTTGATGCCGGTTCGCGGGAGTATAAATATTATGTTTACAGGGACAAGGATCCTTTTTTGAACGACCGGGCCTTTTATTATCCCTATCCGCTTGACATGGAAAAATTGCAGGCCGCTGCTGAAATTATTACCGGGTTTACTGACTTTTCTTCTTTTTCCAAGCGAAACAGCCAGGTCAAAAATTTCTTATGCACGATTTACCAAAGCAATTGGTCACTGGAAAATAATTGCCTGGCATATCAGGTCCAGGCTAATCGATTCTTGCGTGGTATGGTGCGTGGGTTGGTTGGAACAATGCTGCAGGTCGGAAGAGGTAAAATTAGCTTAGCACAATTCGAATCCATTATACAAAATAGAGATGCCGGGCAGGCTGATTTTTCCGTTCCGGGCCATGGCCTTTTCCTGGCTCGTGTCAATTATGCTAATGAGATATTCAATCCCTCCTGACATATTATTGTTCCGTTCCCCGCCCTTTGCTGCAAAAGGGTGTACGAAATATTTTTTGCCGGAACCACTGCCTGTGCTCTATTTCAATGGATTACATCCTGAAAGATTCAAAATATATTTGGAAACCAGCTATCAGGAGTTATCTTTGCGTCCCGGTTTTAAAAAACGGATAGCTCTTTATACGGTGAAATAATATGGGAAAGATGTGAATAAAAACGAGAGAAATAGTTTGTGGTGAATGAATGTCGTCTTATCTTTGCCGTCCACTTTTTAAAAGCGGAAGTTCTTCAAAAAATCTGGTCTCGGAGAAAATACTTCGAAATAATTTTCAGAAAAATTTGGTGAATAAATAATGGCTCTTACCTTTGCATCCCGTTTGAAAAATGGGCGGCAAAAAAGCGCCGAAAGATCTTTGAAAGTTTGGAAGCAACAGCACGTAAATCAAGGATTTACGAAAAGGTTATGTTAGCGAATTAGATTCGATTAAGACGTTAATTTCTACAAGAGATTAAAGTCAGAGCATCAAAACTCATTTACAATGGAGAGTTTGATCCTGGCTCAGGATGAACGCTAGCGGCAGGCTTAATACATGCAAGTCGTGGGGCAGCAGGTGTAGCAATACATGCTGGCGACCGGCAAACGGGTGCGGAACACGTACGCAACCTTCCTTTAAGTGG
>PLCH01000125.1 GCA_003135585.1 Chitinophagaceae bacterium | reverse complement strand
GACCATTCCCTTGAGGACTGGTGGTATCACCTGCTTGATCTTCAGATAAATGATATCACTTTCGACCAGGCCATTATCGATTCCATGAGCAAAGTGGTGGCAAGTAATAACCTCAAAGCAGCAGCAGAGAATGAAGGCCAGGCTTTACTGATCACAAAAACAAAGGCGGCACAGGCGGAAGGAAACGCAATTAAAATTTCAGCAGAAGCTGAAAAAGAAGCAGCCAGATTAAGAGGCCAGGGTGTCGCATTGTTCAGGGAAGAAGTTGCAAAAGGGATGAGTGAGGCCGCAGAACAAATGAAAAGAGCAAACCTGGATACAAATGTTATTTTATTTAGCATGTGGACAGAAGCCATCAAAAATTTTGCAGAAGTGGGTAAAGGAAATATTATTTTCCTTGACGGCAGCAGTGAAGGAATGCAAAACACGATGAAACAGATACAGGCTCTTATGTTGAAGCAGAATCAAAGGTGAAGACTGTATTTGGGTTGATTTGTAGATGATTCAAAGCGTGTTGCCACCTTGAAAAGATAGGTTGTCTTTTGACTTATTCCTCCTGAGTTAAATATTCAGATAACAAATTGAATGGCACCAAATTTTACAAAGTCTGGAGCTAGGAGGATCGTATAACCGAAAAAAGCCGGGTGATTCGTTATTGCCGGGCCGCAATGTGATTTGTCAACTCTGCGATTGCTATTTTTATTTATTGTACCGCTAGTTTTCTCAATAGTTGGGTATAAGGTGATACTTTAGCATTTTGTTAAAAAATAGAGCTTGGTAAAAAGCGTTATAGCTGTGAAATCTTTACTTTTAACATCTAAAATGAATATTGGATGAATTTATTTTTCCTGCAGACACTATTAGATTCCTCGAAAATAAGAGACAGCCTTGCCAGGGCAGCACAGATAACCGCTCAATCGAAAGAAAATTTATGGGATATTTTGTTAAAAGGTGGTCCTTTGATGATTCCACTGGCTTTATTGCTGGTAATTGCAATATTCTTTTTCATAGAAAGATTAATGGCTATTAATAAAGCATCTAAAGTGGATGAGAATTTTATGAATATTATACGCGACCATATCGTTAGCGGTAATGTGACTGCAGCAAGAAGTGTTGCCAAAAATACCAACAATGCAGTGGCGCGGATTATAGATAAGGGAATTCAAAGAATCGGCAAACCGATTGAAAGCATTGAAAGGAGTATGGAAAATGTCGCCAAACTGGAACTTTATAAATTGGAAAAAAATGTTTCGGTATTATCCGTGATCGGTTATATTGCCCCTCTTTTTGGTTTTCTTGGAACCATCGCCGGCATGTTCCAGTTGTTTTATAATATAGCTTCCACCGGTGAATATAGTATCTCAAACATTGCCGGAGGCATCTATGTAAAAATGATTTCTTCCGCATCGGGTCTGATAATTGGGATCATTGCTTATGTCGGTTACAGGTACCTGAATTCCCAGATTGACAAAACCACCAACAAAATGGAAGCAGCCAGCGGTGAATTTATAGATATTTTGCAGGAACCGACCCACTAGGCCACCGACTGGCATATACTTTAAATATTTAGAAATGAATTTAAGAAATCGACATAAGGAAGAAGCGGAAGTACATACCGGACCCCTCAATGATATCCTGTTTATCCTGCTTTTATTCTTTCTGATCGTGTCGACGTTGGCCAATCCCAATGTGGTCAAACTTTCGCAACCCAAATCAAAAAGTGATACAAAGGCCAAACAAACAGTGGTAGTTTCCATTGATGCCAACAAACAATTTTATGTTGGCAATTCAAAAGTTACGTTAAGCGAGTTGCGGTCTAAATTGCAACCATTTCTTGCAAAAGAAACGGATCAACCTTCTATTGTTATCAACGCTGACAAAACGGTGCCGATTGAAGATGTGGTGGCTGTCATGCGTGTTGCCCGTGACCTGGGTGCCAGGACGGTCCTGGCGGTTGACAAAAATGGGGTTCAATAAATCCTATAAGGCGATATGAACCCTTGTGGCAAATACATGAACCGGACCCCTGTCTGCGTTATATGCCGGGTTCCCCACGAACTGATAATCAAAGGTTCCCCATACACTGGGCAAAATTTTTAGCTCATAAAAAATTTCAACAATGTCTTCCCGGGCATAGTTGGGTAATTTCCCGTCCCCTATCATAAACCCATAGCCTCCGGCATTTAAAAAGTTTATATGCCCTGATGATATTCCGTTGGATAAAATAGCTATTCCAATATTGTCAGCATTCCTATTCCAGCTTTTGCCGAAAATCCGTATACCTGCACTGACGGTATTGTCAATCTCTGCAAATGCCCAGGTAGCCGTCCTGCCATCGTTCCAGCCTATACGCAAAAAACTCTTTACTGAATTGCCAAGTTCCTGTTCCGCATTGAAGCCCAATCCTATTTTTTTATTCCCGTATTTTTTTCCAAAAATTGCATCTAAACTAGTATCTGTACCGTTTAGCTTTTCCGATACCGCTTCGTTATAATTGGGGGCCTTGTTTATGTTGTAGTAGGCCAGCAGCCTTAGAACCCCTTTGCGCCNNAGAATAATGCCAATCCAGCATCGGCCCGTTTGAAAAAGTCGGCTCGAGGGCTGTTGCCAATCTCAGCGTGAAACTTGGTTTGATTAGTTCAGCTACAAAACCATAAGTATAGCCCCTTGTATTTGCGGCGTAATCGAAGGCACCATTATTCATAAGCGCCCAGTTCATAAAATCCGAACGGGGATCATGGCTGACACTATTATTATCAAAAAAATCAGCCAAACCAAATTTTCCAAGGCTCAATCTCAGCCTTGATATAGAAACTCTTTCTTTGACCTGGTTGACATCTTCGGATATTTCCTCATAATTGTTTTTATCCAGGTCAATATATTGACGCAGAAATATCCGGCCAACATATACAGTCGGTTCAGGATCGCCAATCCTGAATGTCTCGCCGTTGGGAAAACCTGCAACCCCCACTGTGGAGCTAATACCTCTTCCTCCAGCCATTTCAGGGTTAAAATAAGCAGATGCCCCTTTCCACAATTTTCTTCCCAGAAATAAAGTGGATGTTACCGAATAAGCCTTTTCGCTGGTTGGCTGAAGGCTGTTCTGGCCGCTATAGGGGGACCTGAAAGAACCATGCCCCTGGAGAATACCGGTAAATTGAAAATGGTATGACCACCCGGAATCTTTAAGCAAAGCCTCATTTTCCTGTGCCGTTACGATAAAGATACAGGCGTGTACAGATACTAAACAGCATAGCAGTTTTTTATATCCTTTCATGTTCAAAAAACATGCGCAAAAGTAGAAGGCTTGCAGAAAGAAGCCAAATAAATTATGGCAACCTTGTTGCTTTTAGCATGCGGTCCTTACCCTGTATATGTTTGCGTATTTCAATAAATTCAAAACCATATGAACGGAAAACTAAGCTGATATCGCGGGCCGAATCAGCCGGTAGTTCTGTAAATATTTTGCCATTGTCATTTAATTTCTCACTGGCGAAATCTGCTATCGCCCTGTAAAAAATAAAAGGGTCCGAATCTGAAACAAATAAAGCAAGATGGGGCTCATAACTGACAACATGCGGACTCATTTCAGTTTTGTCTTGCAAAGGTATATAGGGAGGATTGCTGACAATAATATCCGGAGCGGGCAAAGACTTTCTTTTAGAACTGTTTAGGAAATCAAGATGTAAAAAGTGGACGTCAGCCCGGTTGGATAGCGCATTTTGGCTTGCCACCTGAATGGCCGCCTGGCTCGCATCACATGAATAGGTTTCAATTTGAGGCAAATTTTTCTTTAATGCCACGGGAATACATCCGCTTCCGGTTCCGATGTCTAATAATAGGAGNNCTTTCTGAACCTATTTTCATCAATAATCCATTTTACCAATTCTTCCGTTTCTGGACGGGGAATCAGAACGTCTTCGTTCACAAAAAATTTCATTCCATAAAACCAGGCTTCGTTAATGACATATTGCACGGGCCTATGGGCCAATAATTCCTTCGTATATTTTTTCAGTAGTTTATTTTTCCCCGCAGAAAGCACGGTCGTTTTGTTTACAATCTGATCTATTTTTTTCCATCCGGTAATATTTTCCATAATCAGTTCGGCAATAACAGTAGCTTCTCTTTGGTCATAGATGGATTGTAAGGAGGTTAACAGAATCTTTTGAGCTTCGGATATGGTTATCTGGTGGTCGTTTTGCAAATAGTTGGTTTTTATTAATTTTACCGGCAGGCGTTAGCGAAAACACTCACCCATGATTTCTCTAACAAATTTAGGTTTACATTAGCCGTTTTATGCTGAATATTGAAGAAACATATATGCACCGCTGCCTTGATCTCGCCCGTCTCGGCGAAGGCTATACGGCTCCAAATCCTATGGTTGGCGCTGTGCTGGTCCATGACAATAAAATCATTGGGGAAGGCTATCATAAACTGTTTGGGCAAAACCATGCGGAAGTGAATTGCATCCATTCCGTAAAAAAGGAAGACGAGTCTAAAATGGAGAAAGCAGTTTTATATGTTTCGCTGGAACCCTGCACGCATCATGGTAAGACCCCTCCCTGCACAGACCTTATACTTAAAAAGAAAATTCCCAAGGTAGTGGTTGGTTGCAAGGATCCTTTCAAGGAAGTAAACGGCAGGGGGATAGAAAGATTAAAGGCTGCAGGAGTGGAAGTCCTGACGGGTGTCCTGGAAGCAGAATGCATCAGCTTAAACAAACGGTTCTTTATTTTTCATACCAAACAGCGGCCCTATATTATCCTGAATTGGGCCCAGAGTGTAAATGGAAAAATGGCAAACACTCATTCTACAAGGCTATTCATTACCCATGAACTTACAAACCGGCTTGTGCACAAATGGCGCGCCCAGGAAGCGTCCATACTAGTTGGAACAAATACCGCCCTGTTGGATGATCCGTCCCTGACGCTGAGAAGATGGAAAGGGCGGCAACCCCTTCGTCTGATCATTGACAGGTCGCTGCGATTACCCGGAACCTTAAAAGTATTTGACAGGCAGACAAAAACGATTGTATTCAACAATATAAAGCAGCAGGATGAACTTAACCTGGAATACAGGCGGCTGCCCAACGAATCAAACCTGGTTGGACAGGTCATTCTTGATTTATACCAACTCAAGGTTCAAAGCATACTGGTGGAAGGAGGGAGGAAACTGCTCCAATCGTTCATCGATGAAAATGTCTGGGATGAAGCCAGGATAATAACAAATGAAGAATTATTTGTGGAAAATGGAATCAGTTCTCCTGTCCTGGGTCATGCCCGGATTGGCGGTAAGGAAATGATATTATCAGACAGCATTCGATATTATAAAAATGACTCAATAAAAAGCTTCCAGGATGGCAATGCCGGATTTTTATAATACCATAGAAGGCAATGGGCTTGCAGAAATCAAGGAGCGCAGAAGCAGGTTTTTAGCATATGCCTATCCGCTCATGGACAAAAATAAATTCAAAGAAATTCTGCATCAATTAAAAAAGCAACATCCAAAGGCCTCACACCATTGCTTTGCCTACAGGATAGGAGGGGATGGGAGTAATTTCAGGGTGAGCGATGACGGGGAACCTTCCGGGACAGCCGGCAGGCCGATCCTGGGACAGATTGATAGCAGGGAACTGACCGATTTGGCTGTCATCGTGGTGAGGTATTTTGGCGGAACCCTGTTGGGAGTGCCTGGCCTGATAAAGGCCTATAAATCGGCAGCAGCTCTAGCCTTGCAAACGGTAGCTGTGGTAAGAAAGCCTTTTGAAGAGAAATATTCAGTTCAGTTTGATCCGGCCCAGATCAATGAAGTGATGCGGATCGTAAAAGAGATCAAATGCAGGGTTATTGAGCAGGAAATCCTGCTTTTTTGCAGGCTTACCCTGGCTATTCCCAAAAACAGGGAAACAGAATTTCAGTTTAAATTTGATGGTTTGAAAAACATTGAACTCACCAAGCTCAAATAAAACGCTCCGGAAAAAATCCCTACCGGAATCTATTGCTCACCACCAAATCCTTGCTGCCTGCAGTATACAAATAAAATCCTTCCCCTGATTTTATACCGGAATAACCTGCCTGGATCATATTTGTTAATAGGGGGCAGGGGGCATATTTTGGGTTTCCGAACCCTTCGTATAAAAGNNGTCCCATGGGGTGCGACATCCCCAATTTCATTATGGTATCGATTTCTTCCACTCCCGCCACCCCTTCATGCAGGCTGAAAATAGCCTCATTGATCATGGGCATCAGGATCCTGTTTGCAATGAAACCGGGATAGTCCTTGACTACGCACGGTGTCTTCCCTAATTTTCTGGAGAGCTCCGTAATAATACTTGTCACTTCCGCGCTGGTTGCATAACCGTTAATCACTTCAACCAGCTTCATCACGGGAACCGGGTTCATGAAATGCATGCCNNGAAATAGAGGAAGTATTGCTGGCAAGTATGCAACCGGCCGGCGCCGCTTCACACAACTCTTTGAAGATTTTGAGTTTTAAGGCTTCATTTTCTGTTGCCGCTTCTATTACAAGATCCGCATTTTTTACTGCTTCTGTTAAGATATTATGGGACCGGATATTGGACAAGGCGGTTTTTTTTTGTTCTCCAGTCAATCCTCCTTTGGCTATCTGACGGTCNNAGATTCCTTTCAATGGTTTGAAGAGCCTTTTCTAACTGGGTTGCAACCGGGTCCATCAGATTCACCAGAAAGCCGTTTTGAGCAAACAGATGTGCGATACCGTTCCCCATGGAGCCTGCACCAATCACGGTAATATTTTTCATCAAACAATTTTTAAAATGTCATGTGAATTCCTTGAAAAAAGGTCTGCTCAAAATTAAAGTTAAAGCGGGAAGGTAAACAAGAAATGCAACCAATAAAATGGGTTGTACCGATTTTTTCACCTAAAATTGCAATTCCCTGTAAACACAGGATTATTCCCATATGTATCCTAATCTCTATTACGTATTTCAGGATTTGTTTGGTTTAGATTGGAAGTTTTTACGCTTTGTCAATTCATTCGGTTTTTTTGTGGCCCTTTCATTTGCAGGGGCGGCAATGGTATTGGCAATGGAACTCAGGCGTAAGGAAGCGCAAGGTTTTCTGCAATCAAAAGAGGAGATAGTTGTAGTGGGCAAACCTGCAAGTTTATCGGAAATAGCGGTAAATTTTATTCTGGGATTTTTATTTGGGTATAAGATTATCGGGCTTTTCATTTCAAGCAGTCCCCTGGCCTCCAGTCCAAGGGAATTTATCTTTTCTTCTGCAGGTAACTGGCCTGTAGGGCTCTTATTGGGACTTATCTTTGCCGGTCTGAAATGGTGGGAAAAGAATAAGCAAAAACTCCCTCAGCCTGAGGAAAGAAAAATAAGGATCTGGCCTCATGACAGATGGGGGGATCTTACCATTTATGCCGCGATATTTGGGTTTGCGGGGGCAAAAATCTTTAATAGTCTTGAAAACTGGGATGATTTTGTAAAAAACCCAATAGAATCTTTGATTTCTTTCAGCGGCCTTACTTTCTACGGCGGCTTAATTTGTGCAGCTTTGGCAATATGGCACTACGCTAAAAAACATAATATTGGTTTCTGGTACCTCAACGATGCCGTAGCGCCGGCGTTGATGCTTGCCTATGCAATTGGAAGAATTGGCTGCCAAGTCTCCGGAGACGGGGATTGGGGGATCATAAACAGCGCCTATTATACAAGGGCTGACAGTAAAGTTGCCCTTTCCAGCCCCGAACAGTTCAATCACATCCTTCAGCAAAACAAAGAAATGTACATAGGCCAGTTTGGTTCATTGGATAAAGTGCCTCACCTAAGTGCTAATGCACCCTCCTTTCTTCCGGACTGGTTATTCGCCTATTCTTATCCTCACAATGTCATAAACGAAGGGGTGCGCATACCCGGCTGTATGGACCAATATTGCGCTCAGCTGCCGTTGCCTGTTTTTCCAACCCCTTTTTATGAAACCATTATTTGCCTTGTTCTTTTTTTTATAATCTGGTCATTGCGGAAACGCTTTAGCATTCCGGGGACATTTTTCGCATTTTACCTGATCCTGAACGGGGTTGAACGATTTTTTATTGAAAAAATCAGGGTAAACAACAAGTACAATATATTCGGATTTCATCCCACCCAGGCAGAGATTATATCCTTCCTTTTAGTCCTGGCAGGTTCGGGGCTATGGTGGGTACTTGCAAAAAGAGCAAAATTATCCAAAGCACCCTTGCAGTCCAGTTGATCTGGAAAGTCCAGGCTGCAAAAACGTTTCTTCCCTTAATCTCTCCATTCATCACGCAAGCGGGTTTTCCTGTAACCAAATTTTGAAGCCAGCGTCTCATCTGCATGCCAACAATGACCAATTATCAACAAAAACAACCTTCTAACACAAACCAATGTTCTATGTAATACAAAGTACCAATCTTTGAACTGTAATTATTTAATAATAGTACCAAACAACCAAAAGAACCGAACAAATGAAAAGGACAATTTNNAATCGGCAACGGTTTCATTGTTAAAGGCAAAAGATTCCTATTTGATAAAACTTTCTGTTTGTGACAAAGACGGCAGATTTGTCTTTGAAAGTATAGGAACTGGTACCTATCTGATCTCTGCAAGTTCAGTTGGACACCTTAATTCCTATACCAAACCCTTTGATTACAATTCTGGTTCTTCTATTTATCTGAATAATATTACATTATCAAGCCAATCTAAAGATTTAAAAGAGGTATCTGTGGTTGGAAGAAAGCNNCTCCCCCCGCCAATGCCGGCTCCAGTGCAATGGACATTCTGGAAAAATCCCCAGGGGTGTCCGTTGACAAGGATGGCAATATCAGCTTAAAG
The DNA here is from genome assembly GCA_003135585.1 of Chitinophagaceae bacterium. Lineage (GTDB taxonomy): Bacteria > Bacteroidota > Bacteroidia > Chitinophagales > Chitinophagaceae > Puia. Next base: position 2,201 of record PLCH01000125.1, on the reverse strand, counting down.
GGTAAGCAGGGAGTGACTATTATGATTGATAACAAGCCTACCTATTTGTCAGCCACTGACCTGGCAAACTATCTTAAAAGTCTTCCTTCTAGCGCAATTGATCAGCTCGAAATAATGACGAATCCGTCTGCAAAATATGACGCGGCTGGTAATTCGGGCATTATAAATATTAAAACCAAAAAGAACAAAGCAAAGGGTTTCAATGGAAGTGTCACCCTTACCCATACCCAGGGAGTTTACCCCAAACCTGCGGGCAGTCTGAACCTTAATTACAGGACCGGAAAGGCGAATTTCTTTTTAAATGCCGGCTATACGCGGTGGGAAGGATTTCAGACTCTCGATATTAACCGTAAATATCTTGATATAAACAGCAAGGCGATCACTTCCATTTTTTCCCAGGAGTCAAATATGAAATTTACCAACCCGTCCTTGAATCTGAAGTTGGGAATGGATTATTATATAAACAAAAATACCACAGTTGGCTTTGTCTTTAGTGGCTTTAAAAACAATGAGGATGTTCAATCCGTCAGTAATATCTTCCTGAAAGATCCCAACCAGGTCACAGATTCAATTGTCTATTCTCCAAGTACAAATAATAGTACCTGGAAAAACGGATCCGTGAATCTCAACTTCAGACATCAGTTCGATTCAGCAGGAAAAGAACTCACGGCTGATATCGACTTCATGGAATATAATTCAGGCAGCGACCAGTATTTCAATAATATTACCTATAACCCTGATTGGACCATGAGAGGCCAGACCATTCTGACCGGGAATTTGCCAAGCGATATTAAAATCTATTCCTTTAAATCTGATTATTCCCACCCATTCAAACATGAATTAAAATTAGAGGTAGGTATTAAATCAAGTTATGTATCAACAGATAATACAGCAAATTACTTTAACATTGTGAATGGTTCTTCCAGTGTTGATACTGGTAAAAGCAACCGTTTTGCTTATCACGAAAATATTAATGCTGCTTATCTTAATTTAAATAAACAATTAAAGAAATGGAGTTTCCAGGCAGGGTTAAGAGCAGAGAACACCAATTATTCAGGGCATCAGTTTGGGAATAATTTCACAGTGAAAAACAATGATTCATCCTTTCAAAGAAGTTATCTAAGCATCTTTCCAACGGTCTATATATGCTACCAGGCCAGCGAGAAAAATCAGTTTGTCCTCAATTACGGAAGACGAATTGACCGTCCGGCCTACCAGGATCTGAATCCTTTCCTTTTTTTCCTGGATCAATATACCTACCAGGCCGGGAATCCTTACCTGCAACCCCAATTTACACAGAATATAGAATTGTCCCATACCTATAATAGTTTCCTGACAACCACTCTGAACTATAGTTTTACCAAGGACTTTTTTAGTGAAACCTTTGAACAGTCAGGTCATGCAACCATTGTTCGCAACGGCAATATTGGTCAGAGACAAAACGCAGGCCTTGCCATAAGCGCACAGATTACGGTAAGAAAATGGTGGACAGCCATTGTTTATACCNNAGCGCGACGACCTTCCTTGCAAATCTCAACAACCAGTTTAAATTTGAAAAAGGCTGGGGTGGTGAAATTTCCGGTTTTTATCGCAGCAGTGGGGTAGAAGGACAGGTTTTGGTCGATCCCCTTGGCCAGGCATCCGCAGCCATTTCAAAACAATTGCTAAAAGACAAGGCAACGCTGAAACTGGGTATTAGGGATATATTTTATACAGGAGGAGTTACAGGGCACATAAACTTTCAACAGACACAGGCCAGTTTTAAGAATCAAAGAGACAGCCGGCAGCTAAGCCTTTCGTTTACCTACCGGTTCGGAAAACCGCTTAAAGGGTCACAACCTCATAGAAACACGGGAGGAGCAAATGATGAACAGAACCGGGTCAAAGTGGGAAATAACAATTAGAACCCAATAATCTATAAAATCGGATAAAATTGTATTTCTTTTATCTAATATTTTGCCGGCGAAATAGACCCTAAAAAAAGGAACTAATGAAACCGGATCCGCAGGAAATCAAAAGCCCGTTCAAAGTATATTGGAACGGGTCTTTTTGTTTTTTACATTTGCGGATCAATCCCTGATTTATGCCGTCATTTGATATAGTAAGTAAAGTTGACCTGCAGACGCTTGACAATGCTGTCAATATAGCAAGAAAAGAAATTGTAAACCGATTTGATTTTAAGGGATCACATGTTTCTATCG
>PLCH01000234.1 GCA_003135585.1 Chitinophagaceae bacterium | reverse complement strand
CAGCGGATGATGAAAGGAGAAAATTAGGAAATCATTTGCTGATGCCGGTCATCTGGTTAAACCGTACCAGACTTTCATCATATGACGGTATGAACTACACTGCAGGAAATTATTAGCAACAGGATTTTCGGCAAGAATCATCAACTCATTTTAAAAGGCACTATCATTTCGAAAACAGGAATGTTGACCTCGAAAGTTTTTTTGTTATTCAGGTTTTCCATGCTGTAAACACAATGCATCTTGCCCATTTCGGTGCGAAGATTGCATCCGCTAACATATTGATAACGCTCTCCGGGTTGAAGAGTTGGCTGGACGCCTACGACACCCTCTCCTTCGACTTCGCGGTAGCTGCCGTTGCTGTCGAAAATATGCCAATGCCGGCGATTCAATTTGACGGGAAAATTATTATGGTTTTCAATAGTGATACGGTAGGCAAACATGTATTCCCCCGAAACGGGATTACTGTAATCTGGCTGATAGAACGTTTCCACACTGATCTCCACACCTAATGAAATTTTGTTTGCCATTGAACCAATTTTCATAAAATTAATCAAAATTCAACCAACCCTATGCTCATTCTATCCTAATTTAGCACAAAGTTTTTAACAAGATCCATTTTACCACCCCAAAAGGAATCAATAACAATCACATGAAAATAGCTGTCGCCAAAGGAGATGGGATCGGTCCGGAGATAATGGCTGCCGTACTCAAAATTTTTGATGCGAACAAAGCTCCTCTGGAATATGAATTTGTAGACATGGGTAAATGGGTATTTGACAAAGGATTTTCAAACGGCATGACCCCGGAGGCCAAGCATACAATCGAAGAACTGGGAATTCTATTTAAGGGTCCCATGGAAACACCCAAAGGCAAAGGCGTAAAAAGCGTGAATGTTACGGCCCGTAAAACTTGGAACACCTACGCCAACAAAAGGGTATTTCAGACCCTTCATGGAGTGGACACCGTTTTTTCGAAGGCGGGCATTCCAATTGATATCACCATTGTCCGTGAAAATATTGAAGACACCTATGGGGGCATAGAACATATGCCGACCCACGACGTTGCCCTGAGTCGCAGATTTATCACAAGGCCCGGTAGTTTGCAATTGATCAAGTATGCTTTCGAAATGGCCAAAAAAAAAGGGACTAAGAGAATTACCTGCGGGCACAAGGCCAATATCATGAAACTGACCGATGGACTGTTTCTGGAATGTTTTCAGGAAGTGGCAAAAGAATATCCCGAATTAAAATCGGATGATGTAATTGTGGACGATCTGTGTATGAAACTGGTAACAAGGCCGGATACTTTTGATGTTATCGTCCTGACCAATCTGCAAGGGGATATTGTATCCGATCTCTGTGCCGGTCTGGTAGGCGGCCTTGGTTTTGCACCTTCTGCCAATATCGGGGACCATATCTCCATCTTTGAAGCTGTACACGGAACGGCCCCTGACTTAACCGGGAAAAATGTCGCCAACCCTACCGCCTTACTTTTAAGCGGAATCGCCATGCTCCGTCACCTGGGCTGCATGGAAAATGCAGCGGTCATTGAAAATGCCCTGCTGTATACCCTAGAGAGCGGCGTGCATACCGGGGATTTTGGAGACAAAAATATTCCGCCGGTCAATACCACAGAATTTGCGGATGCCATTATTGCAAATTTTGGAAAAAAACCGGCACATGGCGCCAAACCTTTATTGCCTAATATGCCTGTAACGCCAACCCTTTTCAGATTGGATCACAACGCCATGATGGTATCCAAGGAAATGGAAAATGATGTAATTGTCGGGGTGGATATGTTTATAGCCAGTTCCGAACAACCTGAATTTATCGCAAAAAAATGCCAGCGCCACGCGGGCGTAAAATTTAATTTGGTTAGCATCAGCAACCGCGGCACCCAGGTATGGCCTACCGGTTCCGTCTATACGAATCTGGTCAATGAATACAACGTGCGTTTTGAGAGCATAGACGGCGGCCTGAACCAGCAGGATGTAATCGGTCTTTATGTAAGCCTCAGCGGAGATTTTAAAATTTGTTCCTCAGAGCTGCTTAATATGCGGGGTGATAAAAAAGCGTATAGCCTGGCCCAGGGACAATGAATCTGTAAAGCAAATTACCGATGGCACAAAAAAAATTTAAATACAGCAATAAGGACATTACCGTGGTCTGGAAGCCGGATATCTGTATCCATTCAGGGATTTGCTTCCGGGGACTCCCGGAAGTTTTTGACCCAAGACGCAGGCCCTGGATAGAATTGGATCGTTCCAACACAGAAAGAATCATGCTACAGGTTAAACGCTGCCCGAGCGGTGCTTTATCTTATTTCCTCAACGATTCCCCCCCTCCGGATACGAACCCTCAAAATCTTCCGGACTGACTCATTTATGGCACGGAATTCGCGTTTTATCAGGACCCCCAAGCTCCCGAACCGTTCAAGACGACCTGAAACCTGTTTTTCCTAAGTGACATTTTTTATGAAATTGCTTTACAGATGCAGTGTAATATCTGGCCTTTGCTGGCTTTTGCTTGGCTCCCTAAAGGGGGTTTCCCAGGTTCAGACGGCCCGGCCCAATATCTCCATCAGCGCATTATGCAATGGGTTTTACGAGTATTTACCCCAGGGGTATAGCAGTGGAAACAAGCAATACCCACTCATGGTTTTTATTCACGGGTTGGGTGAACTGGGTAATGGTGGAACGGATCTCCCGAAAGTTCTGGTTAACGGCCCGCCTAAATTGATTAACAACGGCACATTTCCTGTGTCTTTTACCGTCAATAGCCAGCAGTTTAGTTTTATTGTTATATCACCCCAGTTTTCGAACTGGCCGGGCCCCCTTGATGCACAGGCTGTCATCGACTATGCAGTCCAGCATTACAGGGTGGATGTAAACCGGATTTATCTGACCGGTCTTAGCATGGGTGGCGGGGTGGTATGGGATTATGCGGGGGATAACAGCATATATGCCAACAGGCTTGCTGCCATTGTACCCATTTCCGGCGCGTCCTACCCGGACCCGACGGGCAGGTGCCGGGTCATGGCAGCCGCCAATCTTCCTGTTTGGGCTACCCACAATCTCAATGACCCAACGGTTCCTTCCTGGTATACAATAGATTATGTTAACGGGATAAACAATGCGGTACCGCCTCCTACTCCAAGGGCAAAAATGTCCATTTTCAATGCCAGCGGACATGATGCCTGGACCAAAACCTATGATCCCAATTGGGTGGACAGCGGGATGAATGTTTATCAATGGATGCTCCTGAACCAGCGGAATGCCTCCGTTTTACCGGTAAGGCTTTCCTCCTACCAGGCCTATCCCTCAGGCGCATCGGATATTATAGTCAGCTGGACCAGCAGTTTTGAAAATAATAACCGGTATTATATTCTGGAAAGATCTACCGGTGCTGAAAGTTTTTCAGCCATCGATACGATACCGGGCTTCAATCAGGCAGGTGGCCACTCGTATTCTTATATAGATAATTCCCCCTTCCCCGGGACTAACCTTTACAGGCTTTCTCAGGTGGATATGGATGGGACCCAAACTTATTTCAGTATACTTTCCGTGAATCTGGAGGCTCCGGTGAATACCTTTCGCTTAAGTCCTAATCCGGCAAAAAACTCGCTGCAATTGGAGCTATCTCATCCGGAACTGGGCAGCCTAAAGCTAATATTGTCAGATGCACAGGGAAGAATTGTAAAGCACTGGAGCTTTCAAAAACAGGATATTGTATGGAAGCAGTCCATCGATATTTCCTTTATGCCCCAAGGCGCATATACCTTACAATT
>PLCH01000485.1:188-2849 GCA_003135585.1 Chitinophagaceae bacterium | reverse complement strand
GTATTAGGACATTTTTAATAGAAATTAATCTATTCAATTTTGAACAGGATTTTTTTCTAAATTGGCTTATACAAAACCTCCTTTACTATTTGGCTCGCAGGGAACCAAAGCTTATGATTATATCGCTTGTTCAGAAGTATTATTGGGAAGGCTCCATTCCAACTTTGCCCCTAAACCTTGTCGATTACAAAGATCAACTGCCAATATGCCTCCTTTTTGTCTTTTATTAATTATCAATGGGATAAGGATGGAACGGGTACCTTTTACTATTTTCTTATTTAAATTTTTAACTAGGAAGGATATTCTTAACGATAGTCGTTTCAATTTGAGAGCCTCTAAGATTCTAAGTATTTTTCTTTTCATTGGTATTTTTTGAGGCTCTTCTTGGATCATAGTTTAATAACAAACCAAAAAGGATTGCAAGTTCATAAGCCATGTCAACCTAGGCAATAGTATATGTATTGTATTTGGCAGTATTTTCCCCTATGCAGGTCCAAAATAATTTCTCCTCTGAATTCAATATTGAACTATCCATCGAATTACATAATCCTTAATATTTAACATTTATGAGCGTTGAATTCATTGCCGATTGAATCTGCTTTAGATGAGCAGTAAGCGAACAGAGTGATACCTATCTCAATTCTGCAAGTGGTCGTTTTTTGAAAACTGAAAACATTTCTTCAAGTATGTCCTGCATTTTATAAGAGTATTCCCAAGTAGGATAATGTTATTTAAATTTCGAAACATCGCTTATGTACCAGATATGATCTCCAGAACGGTTATTTTCAACGTAAGAAAAATCTAATTTATTATCTGTAATCTCCTCACACAATTTTATTGCCTCCAACATGGAGCAATTAGAATATCTTCCTCCTCCAGCATTATATACTTCTCCGCTTCTAGGTTTGTTATAAAAATTCCAAAACATATTAACCAGGTCGAAACTATGAATATTATCTCTTACTTGTTTGCCCTTGTAACCGAATATAGTATAATGTTTCTTTTCAATAACACATTTCATAAGGTATGCCAAAAAACCATGGAGTTGTGCGCCTGAATGGTTTGGGCCTGTCAAACATCCCCCCCGAAAAACACCTGTTTTCATGCCGAAATAACGACCATATTCTTGTACCATTATATCTGCTGCTACTTTTGACGCGCCAAAAACAGAATGTTTACAACTATCGATGCTCATGGATTCATCTATTCCATTGTTAAAATATGGATGATTTTCCGCGATTTCCCACCGCAACTCCATTTCCTCAAATGGCAATACGTTGGGATTATCACCATAAACTTTATTCGTCNNTATATAAAAACAGCCCCCGGACAAAATAACCTACTAAGTTCGAGCATATTCATTGTTCCGTTGGCATTTACCGCAAAATCTGTAATCGGTTCCTTTGCTGCCCAATCATGACTGGGCTGAGCGGCTGTATGGATTACCAATGAGATATCATTAGAATATTCCCGGAAAATTTTTTCTAACAAATCATAATCTCTAATATCCGTGTTGAAGTGTTTATAATTTGAGAATTGTTCCTGTATTCGCTCTACATTCCAATGTGTTGAGGCCGAATTTCCAAAAAAATAGGCTCGTAAATTATTGTCGATCCCAACAATCAGATCAAATTTGTCAGATAAAAAAGTAACAGATNNTGGGCAATATTCATTGAATATAAATTAAAATTTAACTTTTCGAATACGTAGCTTACAAATAATAAAAAAATAAATAAAATAAAGATTGGTAATTAAATATCTTTTCCAAAGTCTTTGGGGATCTTGAATCAATCTATAAATCCATTCAAGTCCGTAATCCTGCATCCATTTTGGGGCGTGCTTAATATTTCCAGCAAAAAAATCGAAAGCTGCTCCAATCGCAATTACGGGGCCTTGAATTTTTGCAATATGATTGGCTACCCATTTTTCCTGTCGTGGACAACCTCTGCCTACCAAGACCAGTTTGGCTCCGCTCTCATTTATTTCTTTAATATCTTCTGCATCCTCGGAAACGGTAGCTTCTCTGAACCTGTNNAATATATGCCTCAATTTTTTCAAGGGTGGAGGGCTTACTTCCATAGAGAAAAACCCCCAAACGATGCTTTTCTGCCTTTGCAAGAACATATTCGGTTAGGATAGGACCTGCCACCCGATCCTTAAGCCCCACTTTAAAAAAACTATTTAAGGCCCATCTTACTGGTTGACCATCCGGCACTATCATGTCTATTTTGTTAAGTTGCTCACAGAATGACNNTCTGTAATTGTGTAACTAACAGAAAACAATTGTCTGGTATACATTAGATTTAAGTTTTGGTAATAAATGGATCTCACTGAATCCAATTCTCACATAAAATGAACCCGAATATCCACCTGGATATTCTCCTTAGCTTCTCAAGGGCCTTAACCATCTTTTCTTGAAAAATTACCTACTCATCAAAAAAATGAAAACACTATGCCGAGTCTTCTTTTCTCAATTAGCCATAAAGGGTTAATAACGATATTCGATTATAATGAAAACCTTAAGAATGGCTTTTAATAGCATATGGGTATACATAGAGGAAATTGTTAAAACCAAGTGCCCGTCCAAGTTTATTAATAGTTGTCACTATTATAAACAAATTTCAATCTGCCAAGCATTAAATCCAATTTCGATTTAATACT
>PLCH01000485.1:0-150 GCA_003135585.1 Chitinophagaceae bacterium | reverse complement strand
GGAATTTATTAGGATTTCTCAAACCAGCATTCTAAATTAACATAAAAATTGCTAATCAGCAAGAATATTGACTGTTTTGTTCAAACGAATGAAAAAGAACTTCACTTATCCTCAATTGCAAAATATTTGCAATACCTGGTACTCCGGCTC
>PLCH01000100.1 GCA_003135585.1 Chitinophagaceae bacterium | reverse complement strand
GCCCTGAAGAATTAGCGGCAATCATAAATATTTTAAGGGGTTTCTCCTGGCCGACAAAATATACCGCTTCAGGTTCATAAGAAATGCAAGGATGAAATAAATAATCAGGGGAGATCCCATGGTCAGGAAGGAGATATAGATAAACCAGGTGCGGATCCTCGAGGTGGCAACACCTAATTTTTCGCCAATGGCCGTGCAGACTCCAAATGCCTGCCATTCGATGAATTGCTTGAACTTGTTCATGCTGCAAATTTAAAAAAAATCCACAAACCAGAAGCGGTTTAAATTTTAACTATAACGCTATTTTTAGGTAAATTCGCATCTCATCTTTGAATATACCCCAAACATTGTATATCAAACGTCTAAAATTCACCCATCATGGTTTTCGATCTGGATCTAATCAAGAAAATCTATACCGGAATGCCTGCCAAAGTGGAAACTGCGCGCAAACTGACCGGTAATCCTTTAACCCTGGCCGAAAAAATATTGTATTCCCACCTGTATAACCGGCCAACTACAACATATGATCGGGGGAAAGATTATGTGGATTTTGCACCTGACCGTGTCGCCATGCAGGATGCCACGGCCCAAATGGCACTTTTGCAATTCATGACAGCCGGCCGCTCTACAGTTGCCGTTCCATCGACCGTACATTGCGATCACCTTATTCAGGCTAAAACAGGTGCTGTAGCGGACCTCGCAACGGCACTGGACGTCAATAAAGAAGTGTATGATTTCCTGGGTTCGATCTCGGATAAATATGGAATTGGCTTCTGGAAGCCTGGGGCCGGAATTATTCACCAGGTAGTGTTGGAGAATTATGCTTTCCCCGGCGGGATGATGATCGGAACGGATTCACACACGCCCAATGCAGGCGGTTTGGGAATGGTAGCGATTGGCGTAGGGGGTGCAGATGCCGTTGATGTGATGGCAGGTTTGCCCTGGGAATTAAAAATGCCAAAACTGATAGGGGTAAAGCTGACCGGCAGATTGAGCGGCTGGACTTCCTCCAAGGAAGTGATATTAAAAGTAGCAGGCATTCTTACGGTAAAAGGCGGCACGGGTGCGATAGTTGAATATTTTGGAGAAGGTGCAGACAGCCTGAGCGCCACCGGTAAGGGAACGATCTGTAATATGGGAGCTGAAATCGGAGCAACCTGTTCCATATTTGCCTACGATGAAAAAATGGCTTCCTATTTAAGAGCCACAGGCCGCGAAGAAGTGGCGGCTCTTGCGGATGGAATTCGCCAGCATTTGCGTCCCGATGCAGAAGTATATGCCAATCCTGGAATTTATTATGACCAGCTGATCGAGATCAACCTGGACGAATTGGAACCTCACGTGAACGGACCCTTTACTCCCGATCTGGCATGGCCGATCTCAAAATTTGCGGAAGCCGTAAGAGCCAACCAATGGCGCGAGAAGCTGGAAGTTGCCCTGATCGGTTCCTGCACAAATTCTTCTTACGAGGACATCAGCCGGTCTGCATCACTGGCAAGGCAGGCTATTGATAAGAAATTAAAAACCAAAGCGGAATTTACAATTACCCCAGGCAGTGAGCAGGTACGTTTTACCATTGAAAAAGACGGGTTCCTTAAGACATTTGACCGGATCGGAGGAATCGTTTTGGCAAATGCCTGTGGTCCCTGCATCGGTCAGTGGGCGAGACATATTGACGATCCAAACAGAAAAAATTCGATCATTACCTCCTTCAACAGAAACTTTGCCAAGCGCAATGATGGCTTATCCAGTACCCATGCCTTTGTTGCTTCACCCGAAATTGTTACCGCATTTGCCATTGCGGGTGATCTTACCTTCAATCCCCTGAAGGATACCCTGAAGAACGAACTGGGGGAAGACGTGAGGCTGGACGAGCCCACCGGAGTGGAATTGCCTCCCAAGGGGTTTTCGGTTGATGATGCCGGTTACCAGCCTCCATCCCAGGACGGCAGCAAAGTGAATGTGGTTGTAAAACCCGATTCACAGCNNCGCAATTGCTGGCTCCCTTCCCTGCCTGGAATGGCAAAGATATGACCGGTCTGAAATTATTGATCAAGGCCAAAGGGAAATGCACGACTGATCATATATCAATGGCCGGACCCTGGTTGAAATTCCGCGGCCATCTGGACAATATTTCCAATAATATGCTGATAGGAGCTGTCAATTATTTCAATGAAAAAACCGACCTGGTAAAAAACCAGTTGACGGGTCAATACGGTCCGGTCCCTGCCACCCAAAGAGCCTATAAGGCTGCCGGCATAGGAACGATCGTGGTGGGGGATGAAAACTATGGAGAAGGATCCTCCAGGGAGCATGCGGCAATGGAACCCCGTCATCTCGGTGTACTAGCGATCCTGGTTCGTTCCTTTGCGCGCATTCATGAAACCAATTTAAAAAAACAGGGGATGCTGGCCATTACCTTTGCCAATAAGGAAGATTATGATAAAGTATTGGAAGACGACTCCATCGATATATTGGGGCTCACCAGCTTCACTCCGGGCAAACCACTGAAAGTGATATTACATCATATTGACGGAAGCAGGGATGAAATAATCGTGAACCACACCTACAATGAACAGCAAATTGAATGGTTCAAGGCCGGAGGGGCACTCAATGTAATTCGCCGCCAATTTGTGAGACAGAATTAATATTTTTATTTTTTTATGAGATTTATTTTTATTGCTACAGGGGTTTTTTCAGCGATAATTTTAGGAGCATGCAATTATTCTGCCCAAACAGTTAAACCGGATTTTCTTGCTGCTGATATTGACACGACCGTCAGTCCCTCAGAGGATTTTTTCCTGTATGCCAATGGAGGATGGATAAAGAAAACACCGATACCCAATGCCGAGAGCGGATGGGGGATAGGGCAAATGGTGCAGGAGGAAATTTACAGCCGCTTAAAAAAGATCAATACAGACGCAGAAAATGAAAAGGCGGNNGCCTTCTTCCCCTTAAGTCAGACCTGGATTTGATTGATGCCGTCCGGTCAAAGAAAGATCTGATAGATCTCACCGCCCTTTTTCACAACAAGGGCATTCATGTTTTGTTTAGCGATTATATCGCCCAGGATGACAAAAACAGTGAAATGATGGCATACATGCTGGGCCAGGGTGGATTGGGCATGCCGAACCGCGAATATTATTTTAATACGGATGAAAGAACAGCGCAGGTTAGGAAAATCTACAAGCAATATCTTTTCAAAACTTTCGAACAGCTGGATCCGGATAGTCTGAGAGCAGTAAAAAAATCAGATGCGGTCTATCAGCTAGAAAATAAACTTGCCAAAGCTTCCCGCAAATTGGCAGATTTACGCGATCCCTATAAGAATTACAACAAAATGAATATTGCCGGGCTGGAAAATTTGTCCGGCGAAATTAATTGGACGGATTACCTGCAAAAAATAGGCATTGGCAAATTGGATTCGGTTATTGTTGGCCAGCCGGAATTTTATACAGAATTAAATAATGAGATAATCCATACCAGCCTTGAGGATTGGAAAAATTACCTGCGTTTCCATTTAATAAGGTCCAGTGCCGCTTTTCTGGATAGTCAGACTTTCAAAAATGCATTTGACTTCCGCAAATCACTAACTGGCGCAAAGGAGCCCAGGTNNGGGTGAGATGGAAAAGAGTGTTGGATGCAGAAGAAGCAGCCATGGGGGAAGCGCTGGGGCAGTTATTCGTGAAAGAATATTTCAATGAAAAAGCCAAGCAGCGGTATATTGATTTGGTGGAAGCTATCCGGGATGCCTACAGGGACAGAATAAAAAAACTCGAGTGGATGAGCCCCGGCACAAAACAAAAAGCTTATGATAAATTGGCAAAAATAACGAGGAAGGTTGGTTACCCCGATAAATGGAAAGATTTCAGCGCTTTGAAGATTAACCGCGGCCCCTTCGTTTTGAACGTGCAGCGCGCCAATCAATGGTGGCATAATTATAATGTAAATAAACTGGGCAAACCCGTTGACAGGACCGAGTGGGAAATGTCGCCGCAAACCTACAATGCCTATTACAATCCAAGCAACAATGAAATTGTTCTTCCTGCTGGAATATTTGCAGTACCCGGCATGCGGGACGAAGAATTGGATGACGCTTTTGTATACGGCTACGCAGCCGCTTCAACGATAGGACATGAAATTACACACGGTTTTGATGACCAGGGTCGTCAGTATGATGAAAAAGGGAATCTCAGGAACTGGTGGGAAAAAAAGGATTCCGTGGAGTTTGTGCAAAGAGCTAAAAAAATAATAAACCAATTCAACGAATACAATCCCGTCGATACCTTACATATAAATGGCGACGCTACGCAAGGTGAAAACATTGCAGATCTGGGAGGTTTACTCCTGGGATTGGACGCCTTCAAAAAAACGGAAGCCTATAAAAAAGGGGAAATAATTGGCGGGCTCACCCAGTTGCAGCGCTATTTTCTCGGTTATGCTTATGGCTGGTTGTACCAGCAAAGAAAAGAAAGCCTGGCCAGCCAGGTGATGACGGATGTCCATGCACCTCCAAAAGAAAGAGTAAACGCGCCTGTTGTAAATATCCCCGAATTCTACGATGCGTTTAAAATACCAGCAGGGAGTAAAATGTACCGGACCGACAGCCTGCGGGTGAATATCTGGTGATCTCCACTCTTATATATTTTGGAAGAAATTCCAGGGATGGGAAAAACCGATGGGTATTTTTATTTTTAAGTACCTGTGTATCAGTATATTATATTGTGGCATCCGGCTTGACTCTATCTTATCCAAATTCGTCGTCTATGAAACAGTTTCGCATCTACTTATATTCTTCCCTGCTACTGGTAGCATTATCAGGATTTATGTTTCCTGTATCGGCTAAGAACGCTGGCTCGAATGCCAAGTTTATGCTAACCCTGACTTCCTTTGATTATGTAGCTGTGAACTCACATTTTAATTATTTCAAGTGGACAACCGCGAAAGAATTGGATGTGCAACAAATGGAATTGCAGGCAAGTACAGACAGCGTCACATTCACAACCGTTGAGGTTCAGGCTGCCACGAATACACTTTTCAGCCATACTTATTATTCTTCCAAGATGGATTGTGAAAAATATAGTTTTTACAGACTTATGATCGTAAATGAAAATGGTGAGAAAGATTACTCTTCGGTTATACATATTGATAATTATACCGGAGCAACAAGATTGGACATAAGCATTTTCCCAAACCCCGTTATTGATCTTTCTTTCAACCTGAAAGTACCTACGACGGAGCCGGTTGCGATAAATGTATTCACAAAGGAAGGCAAGTTATTGTGCAGCACCTCTCTGCAGGGACAATCACAATACCGGATAAAATTACCCATGGCAGCCACGGGTATTGATTACCTCGCCGTGCAGGTTATAAGTAATGGAAAAACTAATGCCTACTACATACTAAACAAATAAGAATCCCCGTACCCTTCTATATACAGGCGGGACCTTTTGAAGGTTCCGCCTTTTGTTTTGTCTGGTCCAATTTAAACAAATAAATAACCCTTCAAAGGGACATTATACAGGACGGGTGAGTAAATTCGTTATTCCATTATGAATCCACCTGTTAAAATGCACCGGTTTTCTGCCCTTCTCCTAATTTGCTCAGTCCTTTTTGCAGTTTCATGCTCCAGCTCAAGAAAAGCAGGTACAGCGCTGTTAATGCATTTGCCGGATTCCCTGCCCAGTCTGCCAGCCACCGAGATCGATCTGCCAGTTAAAATCTATGCTCCCCCTTTATTGGCAAAAGCAGAAGCGATGGTTCCCAAGGAATTTACATCCGACGGCTGGCCAAATTACTTTCAACCCTCCTGTGATTTCAGGTATAAATACAGATTTGTTCGCTCAGCGCTCGGTATTACCTGTATTGACAACGCCGTCGGGGTACAGTTTACAGGCAACTACCAGGTTACAGGTGGCCGCTGCTTTTGCTCTCTTAATAAACCAATATCACCTTGGATTTCAGGTAGCTGCGGATTTGGAGATGAACCCGTGCGAAGGGTGAATATCAATATCCGGTCGCAATTGAATTTTCTGCCGGCCTATCAGGTGAGATCGACAACAAGCGTGGGTCAGGTCCAGGCCATGGACAAATGCCAGGTATCCTTATTTTCGACCGATGTTACGCAACTGATCGTGGACAGTATCAAATCTTCCATCTCTGTATTTTGTTCCATCCTGGATGAGACAATTGCTGAATTAAGTTTTTCGGGGTTATTAGAGCGATCCGCGGAAAAAAGTTTCTACAAAGCAAACATGGGTACTTATGGTTTTCTTTCCCTTCATCCATCCCTTATTCGGATCGGACAACTGAATTTTCAAAATGATACAATTAACATTTCTGCAGGATTAACCTGCAACCCTGAACTTTCTTCAGATAGTTCCCGGAATAAAGAGCAGAATATCCTTCCTCCACTCCAGCAAAAGGAAAACAGAAATGGAGTATCACTTTACCTGAATGCAGTCTATGACTATGCATTTCTTTCCAAAATAGCCAGCGATACCTTGCGCAACAAGGTATTTGAAATCAAGGGAAGGACGATTGTGGTTAAAGATGTTTTAATAAGGGGAATAGGGAATCACCNNACATTTCTTACTCGCTCGAAAGCAAGGATCTTGTATTAAAAATGGCCAGAAGCTTATTTCGAAATAAAGTCAGAAAAACTCTCCAGGGTCAATCTTACCTTGATATAGGAGCTTTCGTCAAAACGAATAGGCCTCAGATGGATGCTCAAATAAACCGGCAATTGACAAAGGATATCTTCCTTTCCGGCAAGACCCACGATGTTAAATTGATTGGTTTACTGGCCCAAAAAAATGCTTTACAAATTCAAATCCTAGTGGAAGCAAACCTATCGATCGTAAGCGACGGCCTTTTATGAAATCTTCCCGTTTTTTGGTATTTTTAATGGATCACCTAATAAATTATCCGGAGGAGCAACCTTTAACAATTGATTTACGTATTTTTTCG
>PLCH01000221.1 GCA_003135585.1 Chitinophagaceae bacterium | reverse complement strand
GTTTTTCATAATTCAATTTATTATTTATAATTTTTGCCGGCGCTGTATAAGGATGTTCTTGTTCTTTTGATATGCCCATTATGTGCATTACTTTCCAATCGAGCAACTTTAAATAATCAGAAACCATAGACCGGTGACAACGCCACCACACTGCTTCAGAACACATATAGGCAGTACGTTGTTTCATTGCAATCTTTTCAAGTTCTTTCATTCCCTCTTTAAAAGTATCCGTTTCCATATAATCGGCATAGCCGCGAAATGCCAAATGCCGCCATGAAGTATTTTTTGAGTCAGGATTTACTTTTCTTCTTCCACCGAGATTTTTTAAATGAATATATTGAATATTGTTTTGAGGTAAACAAATTTCCAATGCCTCTCTGTTGAATTGAGGAAACTTGCGTGAACCAGGATAACTTCTGATATCTGCTACCAATTCAATTTTGAATGAATTCAAGATTGCTACAAACTCTTCAAAGGGACGGGTGGAGTGTCCAATGCTCCAGATGAATTTATTTTTATTTTTCATTGTTGCTTTTTCATAAAGCGCTATGCGATTCTTTCAACAAAAGATCGACACTGGCGTATTAATTTCAAATTATATTGCCAAAGCCCGTGTACAATTTTATGTTACCACGTTCAGCGTAATCGGTTTCTTTATCCAAAGGTACAATCATATTGAATTATTAGAAGTGGTAATTTAATCTTGAGCAGCTCGTTGGTTGATAGTTAGCCAGCGCTTGGTGCACTTTTAATTTTCATTGAACAAATTCCTGTATATTCCTAATTGATCCTCGCTTTGACGTTTTTGTCGAAGATCCATCTTTTGTTGGGCAATTATCATATTCCTGCCAATTACTGAATTATTCACCCGGGCATAAAGCATGGTAGTTTCAATCCTCTCATGCCCCATCATTTCCTTTATTGAAGTAATAGGGACATCAAATAAGAGTGTAACGGTGGTTCCAAATGTGTGGCGGGCTATATAAAAGTTCAGCGACATTCCTAGTTCACAGATTTCGCTAATGTTTTTAAGGTTAGAATTTAGATCCTTATTGGTTACAAATGGAAACACGGTATTACGCTTCAGTTCACCTTTCTTCCTTCCATATTTCTGTATTATAGCAATGGCAGGCCTTAGCAAGGGAACATTCGCCACTACGTTGCTTTTTGCCCGAGTATAGCTTATCCACGTTAACCCATCCGCCCCGGAATATATTTGATACGGCTGTAAGTTTTGCATGTCAACTGGGGCCATACCGGTATAGCAGCAGAAGATAAATAGATCTCTAACCAGGCTTATCATAGGCAGCTGTAATCTCTTATCTTCAATTACTTTTAATTGTTCCCATCGCAGGAATTCGCTCTCAAACTTGTTTTTTCTAATTTTGAAAGATCCGAAGACATTCCGGTCAATAAACCGCATTTCATATGCCCACGTGATCATCTTCTTTACTCTTTCCATATGCTTCATACAGCCATTATTGGTGCAAGGATCATTGGACTTCAGCGGATTGTTGAGTATATACGTTTTAAGTTCATCAATAAAAGCGAAGGTTAGGGATTTCAATTGAATATCTCCCGACTTGTATTTCATTTTGCAAAAAGCATCCACATAAGACCTGGTAGCACCATAATTCTTGAGACTACCCTTGGTGAGTTCTTTCCCGTATTTGTTTATAGCTGTGTTGATCAATTGAAGAATGGTCCCTTCAGGTAATCCTTTATTCAGGTAAATGCTTTTTATATTCTCTGCAGTACACGCTGCATGTTTAAGTTTCAGATCCAAGTAAATATTCACCAATTTCGATTTGATCTGATCCAGGTATAAAGCAAGTTTTATAAGATCGCTTGCCCAGGGAATGATCCGGTCAAATCAGAGGCATTAGCGTCCGTTATTTCCCTTATTTGCGAACGATTGAACAAGATCATCAACCAGATGGGAAAAGCCAAAGGTAGTACCATTTATAAGGAATTTGGCACTGTCCGTGTGAGGAGTATCCAAACCGTAATCGCGACCGGGAGATCCAATAATATCGTACCTGTAATTACTATTCAGGATTATAGCCAGCTTAAGAAGGTTTATTCCAAGGAAGAAGCTGAATTCATCTTTAATATGACGGGTAATATCATCAGCGTCCAGCTCACCAGCGAAACAGCCGAATCTCTGTCCAAATGGTTTCCCAAAATCATGCAGGATTGGGAAAGTCTTTCAATCAACAGCTCAGATACTTCCGTCAGCAAATCCAAGCAATTGGAAACTTCTGTTCCGGCTTCTACTATTGCAAATCTTTCTTCAGCTGAATTTGTCGGAATAGTTGCAGATAACGGCTAAACACACCTAAACCCCCAAAGCCCCGGGTAGAGTCAGCTCTTTTTTATGTAAAATCAGCCTATTTTCGATACCCGCTGTATCTGCAATTATCTTTTCTTCATCCACATCAGCATAAATCTGGGTAATAGTGAGTTTGGTATGGCCAAGCATTTTGCTGACTGTCTCAATTGGGACGCCATTCTTTAGTGTTACGGATGTAGCAAATGTGTGTCGCCCCAGATGAAAAGTCATTTCCTTCTCAATCGAACATATCTCCTGAATAAGTTTAAGGCATCGATTGACTTCCTGATTGCTGGTAGGGGGAAAAATCGTACCATTTTGAATTGAGGCCGGATGATCAACATACTTCGCAATCAGATCGAGAGCAGTATTAAATAATGGTACGAATGCGAGTTCATCATTTTTTTGACGGTAAATCTTACAAAATACTCTTCCGTTTATTTGTTCAAAATCGACTTTTTTGAGCTTGATTACATCGGCGAAGCAAAAGCCCGTATAACAACTAAAAAGGAAAAGATCTCGCACATATTCCAGCTTTGAGCTTTGTAGCTTCTTATTTTCGATCAGGACGAGTTCCTGAATAGTCAGCTTTTTTCTTTTGGTTCTCTTGAATTCAAGTTTGTAATCGGCGAAAGGATTTTCTTTGATCCATTTTAATTGCTTGCCCCAATTTACCATTTTCTTAAGTCTTTCAAGATGCTTATAAACACCGTTTCCTGCGCAGGGATCTTCCTTTTTGATTGGATGATTTCGGATATGGTATTCTAGTTCGGTAATAAATTCAAAATCCAGGGCTAGTAAATTAATATCCCCGGATTTATATTTATCGGGCATAAAGGCTTTTACATATTTCTCCGTAGCATTGTAATTTTTGGTAGTACCAGGCCTAAGTTTGGGAAACTGGATTTTTGTATGCAGGTCGATCAATTCACAAAGGGTATGCTCTGATTTTTGTACCGAATTCCGGCCTAAATAAGCTTGCTTAATACAATCAACGGTTATGGTGGACCCCTTATCCAGCAACATACGGTATTTTTCTTTTAACTTGTAGCGCACATCCTCAATATACTTGTTTATCCCTTTAAACGCCTGAGATTTTCCAATTACTTCTTCTCTATCCGAATCCCAGCACTCAGGGTCAACCTGTTCTTTTAGGGAGATTTCTGTGCGCTCTCCGTTAACTGTGATCCTTGCATACACGAGCGCTTTAGATTTGTCATTTTTGTTTAGCCGGGTAATAAAATCGATTGTAAAACTGTTGTTTGCTTTCATACGCTCACGTTTAAATGTTTTGAAAATCATTTATGTCTTTCTTCACTGCAAATCCAGGCATCCAGCCNNGCCCCCGACAACCAAAGTTGTTGCTTTTTTATATGAAAAATATCGCAGCCATTTGGTTTTAATGCACTTGCGGGCGTTCTGGTGAGTTACCTGGTGAGTTCAAGGTAAGTTTTTGGCAAATTCACCGAATAACTCACCAGTAGATTGCAATTATTTGAAATAAATTGAAATGGGAGGAAGAAGAAAAGCCCGCCAATCCTGGATTTTGCGGGCTTTTGATTTTATTTGATATCCGTATAATTCGGGTAGACAATCCGAACCAATGGTTTTTATCTATTTAGGTATTGAGGCATTGCAACAAATGGTTTCTTTTGTTCACCTCTCTGTTCGCATACCGAAATAAAGAGCTTCTTTACTTAATAAATATACTAAAACCTATCAAATAATTATAACATTTAGAACCAAAAAATGTAAAGAAGATATGGTCGAAAGCAAATATGTGTGAACGCATTAGCCCCATGCCCCAAAGAGGGGTAAGAAAATTGAAACGTCTTACTTATATTTAAGGTGTAAAAGATAATAAACCGTACAAGTGTGGCACGAAAGGAAAGTATCATCGAAATTCTTTAGCCGGGTTCAAAAAATAAATAACACCTGCTGTGGTACATATTCCTTTCAATAAAAGTTCTTAAACAATAAATCATGAAAAGATTTGAGAACCAGGTAGCCGTAATTTCCGGCGGAGCCGATGGATTGGGATATGGAATTGCAGAACGAATAGCATCCGAAGGTGGAAGCATTGCATTATTTGATATCAATGAAAAGCTGTTGACACAAGCTTTAAAAACATTGAAGGATAAGGGTTGCAAAGCAGAAGGCTATAAAGTGGATATATCTTCTGAATACGATGTGCAGCGTACTATAGGGTTTGTACAAACCAACTTGGGGTCCATAGACATCATGGTTAATTCTGCAGGTATCGTGGGCCCGACAAGTACGAAAATTACCGACTATCCTGTAGAGGAATATGATAAAATTTATGCTATCAATTTACGTGGAGCATTCTTAATGACGAAGCATGCAGTGAAAGCTATGGAGAAAAATAATTATGGCCGCATCCTGTTGCTCGCATCTATTGCCGGCAAAGAAGGCAATCCTTTTATGGCCGGTTATTCATCCATGAAAGCAGGTGTTATAGGACTTGTAAAAGGAATTGGAAAAGAATATGCCCAAACAGGCATTACTGTAAATGGTCTTGCGCCCGCTGTTATAAGAACAGCGATGAATGAAAATACAGCGCCGGAACAATTGGCATACATGACAGCTAAAATTCCCATGGGCCGCCTGGGAACTGTGGAAGAAGTTGCATCAATTGCAACCTGGATTGTATCGAAAGAAGCAAGTTTTAATACCGGCTTTATTTTTGATATTTCTGGCGGCCGGGCAACTTATTAATTACCGAGCATTGTTCGCAATGAGAAAAAAAATAATTGTTCTAGGTGGTTCTTCAGGTATAGGAAAAGCCATAGCAGAACGCTTTGCAAAAGAAGGCTGGCAAGTGCTAGTTGCAGCGAATGATTTATCGCAATGCACCGCAACAGTTAACGCGCTTGAAGGGGGGCAGCATATCGCCTGTGAAGTTGATGTACGAAATGATGAACACATAAATAAGCTACATCGACTAGTTAAAGAAAAGTTTGGTGAATTTGAGGCGTTGGTCAACAGCATCGGTATCTCCCAAAGCCTTGCTGCCATTGATTCAGACTTTGGTGCATGGGATAATGCGCTACAGGTTATGCTTTATGGTTCCGTAAAGACCTGTCGAGCTTTGGTGCCATTGATAATAGATGGCGGGCGCATTATTAATGTTACTTCTATCCATTACGACCGTGTTGCGAATGGAAGTTCAGCTTATGGAATGGCGAAGGCTGCTATCACACAGTTTACGCGTTCTCTTGCGGTGGAATTAGCGCCGCGAAATATTCTCGCTAACACCATTGCGCCAGGTTTTGTAAACACACCCTTATCGATAAAAGCAGATGGTAAAAATGAAATGGATACCGATTGGTTCAAAGACAATTACATAAAGTATGATCACCTGCCTTTAAAACGTGCAGCACAGCCCGAAGAGATTGCAGGTGTTGCATGGTTCCTCGCAGGATCCGATGCTTCGTACATCACAGGCTCAGTGGTTACAGTTGATGGCGGTTTGACGATTACCTTTTAAGCAGTTAATTTTTATGATACCAACAACTCTCCAATCTTCTTTGGGTAAAAAGCATTTTAGGGCAAGCTCAACGCGACTTTTGTTCAC
>PLCH01000628.1 GCA_003135585.1 Chitinophagaceae bacterium | reverse complement strand
GTCCTGATATTACTCATTCTTAAGCAGTTTTTATAATTGTTCTTTTATGAAAACTTTTTATGGAAAAAATATTGCTGGCCCTGGACGCCCGCAAACTAAATCCGGCTACTATCGATTTCGCTTGCTATATATCCCGGCTGACCCGTTCCAAGCTTACCGGAATATTTCTTGAAAACCTGATTTATGAGGATAACCATGCTACCCGGTCGGTGCAGGGAGCACCTCATCTTGACTGTATGATCATGGATGATTCACATGAGAACTTCCAAAAGGAAGGTATTACCGGGNNTGCTCTCGTGAGGTATCGACATTAATACATCGCGACCGTGGAGTCCCGTTATCGGAGACGTTGGCGGAAAGCCGGTTTGCAGATTTAATCATCATTGACCCTGAGACCTCCTTCACAAAGAGCCATGAAGCTCCCCCCGGTAAGTTTGTAAAGGATATCCTGCTTGAATCAGAATGCCCTGTCATTATCGCGCCCTATAGCTTTGACGACCTCGGTGAGATTATATTCACCTACAATGGAACAAAGTCNNAGTCATCTGTATTTGCGATCAAACAATTCTGTTATCAATTTCCTGAACTGCGGCATAAAAAAGTAACCGTATTGAATGTAAGAGTTGATGGCGAGTCAGCAATTGAAGAACAGTTCAAAATGAAGGAATGGTTGAAAGGTCATTACAATGAGGTGGAATATGTCATTTTGAAAGGTGATCCTTCGGATCAGTTATTCGGTTATCTCATCGAGAAAAAGAACTGTATCGTAGTTATGGGGGCATATGGAAGGGGAATGCTTTCCCGATTCCTTAAGCCCAGTCATGCCCGCCTGATCGTGAAGACCATCAATCTTCCGATATTCGTTGCCCACGTTTAATGCTGGGGAAGAGAAGTTGGACAGTGTCGTAAAAATAGCTTCATCTATAAAAAATGACTAGGTCTTGAAAACAATAGGGATCGTTCTTTCCGGGGGAGGTGCCAGGGGCATCGCCCATTTGGGTGTGCTGGAGGCTCTGGGAGAATCCGGAATAAAGATAGATGCGATAGCCGGCACAAGTGCGGGGGCCATCGTAGCTGCCCTTTTCGCTGCCGGCAACAAACCTTATCATATAAAGGAATTACTCAAGAGAAATTCCTATTTCGGCATTTCCCAGCTCTTGATTAATAAGGAAGGCATTTTTAAAATGGATGGCCTCAAGTACTTTTTGATGCAGAATATCCAGGCAGGCCAATTTGAAGAACTACCCATCCGTCTCTTTGTCGCTGCCACCAATTTAAATGAAGGAAAATCCTTCATCTTTGAAAAAGGCCCTTTTGTGGAACCTGTCATGGCATCGGCCTCGGTACCTTTCCTATTTGAACCCATCAGGTGGCAGGGAGAGGAATGGGTGGACGGGGGAATATTGAATAATTTCCCCATAGAGCCTCTTGAGCAATTTTGCGACCTCATCATCGGTTCCCATGTCAATAAATTGGGAGATCCGCTTCCCCCGAGAATCGCCGATAGAAAGATTCATATCCTAGAAAAATGCTTCCATATGGCGATCGCCCACACTGTATATGAAAAAGTATCAAGATGCAACCTGTTCCTGGATCCTCCCGAATTATCCCGGTACGGAATGTTCGATGTGCGGGATGCCGATGAGATCTTTGAAATCGGTTACCGCACTGCCTGCAGCAATGCAAAGATTCAGAAACATTTCATATTGACTTGAATCAGCTAAGTTTCTGACCCTACTCATAGGTTAACCTTTTCGCCAACACTAAATTGCATCAATTATTAAAATCAATTCATCATGGAACAATACATTAAAAAATTCAGCGAGACCCGTATTGCAGATGTACCCATTGTTGGAGGCAAGAATGCCTCTTTAGGAGAAATGTTTTCCCAGCTCTCGGCCAAGGGCATCCGCGTACCGGATGGATTCGCTACCACCGCCCTAGCTTTCTGGCATTTTCTGGAAGTTAATAAGATTAAGGATGCTTTGCGCGAGCTGATGTCGAAACTCGATAGGGACAGGTATTCCAATCTCTCCGATATCGGCAGCCGGGCAAGGACTCTAATTCTTAATGCACAAATTCCAAAGGATCTGGCTAAAGCCATCCTCAATGAATATAAGGCGTTATGTGGTCAGCAATATTCAGAAGTGGCCGTTCGGAGCAGCGCTACCGCCGAGGACCTACCTGAAGCTAGTTTTGCCGGGCAACATGAATCCTATCTCAATGTCAAGGGGAATGAGGCTTTGCTGGAAGCCGTAAAAAACTGTTACGCGTCCCTCTATACTGATAGGGCGATCAAATACAGGGAGGACGATGGCTTTGCGCACGAAAGAGTAGCCCTTTCTATCGGCATACAGAAAATGGTTCGTTCGGATCAGGCCTGTTCGGGTGTAGGTTTCACCCTGGAGCCTGAATCGGGGTTCAGAGATATCATTCATTTGGCCGGCGTCTGGGGACTGGGTGAGAATATTGTACAGGGCCAGGCGACTCCCGATGAATTCCTGGTTTTTAAGCCCTCACTTCTAAAAGGTAAAAATGCCATCATTCAGAAAATACTGGGGCAAAAAGAAAAGACCATGGTCTNNCAGCCATGACGAATTCCGGCAGGGAATTGCAGGTCATACGGTCAACCTCGATACGCCGCCTGAAAAAAGGGAGCAGTTCGTCCTGTCTGATGAAGAAATTACTCATTTAGCCCGTTGGGCCCTGCTCATTGAACAGCATTATGGGAAGCCCATGGATATTGAATGGGCCAAGGACGGATTGACCGGAGAATTATTCATTGTCCAGGCAAGGCCTGAAACCGTTCAGTCCCGCAAGAATCCCTTCCTTGTAAAGGAATATTATTTAAAGCAAAAAGGAGAATGCCTGACCCAGGGAGAAGCCGTAGGCGAACATATTATTGCGGGGCGGGCCCGTGTACTTTCTTCCCCTGAAAATGCCGGGGACCTGCAGGATGGAGAGATCATCATCACCGATATCACAAGCCCAGACTGGGACCCGGTTCTAAAAAAAGCTGCTGCCATCATCACCAACAAAGGAGGAAGGACCAGCCATGCTTCCATCGTGGCCAGGGAATTAGG
>PLCH01000414.1 GCA_003135585.1 Chitinophagaceae bacterium | reverse complement strand
GTCTTTATTGAAATGACCTGGGAAGGATCGTCAGGCAAAATCAAATTTTCTCCTGAATACTTTTTATGGACAATGGGTTTTACATTTTTCCCGCTGCAATCCGGAGAAGTGTCCAGGTGCGCACAGAAACAAATCACCGGTACTTTTTTCGATGAATTGGATGGAATGGCGGCGTACAAATATCCAAAATCATCCATTTCCGCCTCGGCAATATTAATTTCTTTCAATTCCCTTAACAACAACCGGGCGAGATTCTTTTGTTTTTCAGTCGAGGGATGGCTTTTNNCATCAGAAACTTTATGAAGTTTCCAAAAAAGTAATCGATAAAGTAACTATGGATTCTATTGCCGAAAAACAACCACTGATAAAGAAAGGTTGGTTAAGAGTATTGCTGTTCTGCATTGTCTACCTGTTCCTGGTATCGACAATTTCATATTTTATACCGGTAATGATTGTATGGATAAAGAAAGGAAGCATCCAAGAGGCCCTCACCACAAATAGTAAGGAATTGATGGACGGGCAATTTTTGGGGCTAACCTTATTTATTATCCTGATCATATCTTTAGCGGCAGTTTTTGTAATCAGAAAATTCATCGACAGGAAAAGTTTTTTGAGCCTTGGTTTTGATTTCGCAGGTCACTTTTCTGAGGCTGGAGGAGGTTTTTTTCTTGCTCCGGCTCTTTTGGGAATCGGGACCCTGGTTTTATATTTTACCAAACATCTCCAATGGACGGATATCAGCTTCAGTGGGACCGATCTTTTTATTGAGTTGGGTATGATGGGGATGGTTGCAATAAGTGAAGAAGTAGTTTTTCGCGGGTATGTTCTGAATAATCTTTTGGAGTCGTTCAATAAATGGATAGCCCTGCTGGTATCCGCCCTATTGTTCGCACTGTACCATATTGACAATCCAGGCATCGATATTATAGCAATGGCCAATATATTATTGGCGGGTATTTTATTGGGAATAAATTATATCTATACAAAAAATCTCTGGTCTGCCATTTTATTTCACCTAGGCTGGAATTTTTTCCAGGGCCCTCTGTNNGCTTACCGGAGGGGACTTTGGTTTTGAAGGCTCAGTTCTTGACGGGGCATGCATGATTATCGCAATCCTACTATTATATTTAATATATAAGAATAAATACCGTCTTACTGTTCAGCCCAAGGTTCAAATGGTATAAGCTTATAAGAACCTGTCAGGGCATTATTATGAGCGACGCACCTTTAATTTCCACCAGTTCGAGGTCGAATATAAGGTCTTCACCGGCCAGGGGATGGTTGGCATCGAGAATGACAGTATCCCCTTTCAATTCGGCAATAATAACCGGAAAATTATGACCAGAACTATTTGTCATATTTAACTGCATCCCCACTTCAGGTTTCATGTCTCTTGGAAAACGATCGACGGGAAAATCCATAATCATCTTTGGGTCCTCGGGACCATAAGCATCCTCGACCGGGATCTGGACGGTTTTTTTATCACCGACTTTCATTCCAAGCACCCCTTCATCAAATCCTTTTATTACCTCTCCCTTGCCTACTTCAAACTGAAATGGATCTCTTCCTTCAGATGAATCAAAAACTGTCCCGTCTGTAAGGCGACCATGATAATGCACTTTCACTGTATCACCTGCTTTTACCAGCTGCATTGAAAATAATTTATTTATTAAATCAGGGAAGAAATAGGTCCCCTTTATCTAGTCGCAAAGTAACAGGATTAATTCCCTTTCATCAATAAATATTTTTAGTGAAATTTGAAGTGTGGGCGAAATAAATCACCAGCAATTCACCTACCATCAATAGCATGAAAATAATAAAAATAGTATTCATTTTGATTGTCAGTGCTTTTTCCTCCTGGGGTCAAAAACAACCGTCTGTCCAGGTTTCCGTGCATGGCCCGGTTTATACTGGGTCAGAAAGGATGGAGCTATACTTACCGCTGCTTAAAGGTAAATCTGTGGCAATTTTTGCTAACCAGGCCTCTGTTGTCGGGAAAACTCATCTCGTGGATACCTTGCTTGCCCGGGGAATTACCATCAAGAAAATATTTGCCCACGAGCACGGTTTCCGGGGGACAGCGGATGCCGGAGAAGAAGTAAATAATTTAAAAGATTCCAAAACAGGCCTCCCTGTCATATCCCTCTATGGAGCAAAAATAAAACCGTCGGCGGAGGACCTAAAAGATGTGGATGTAATGCTATTCGATATTCAGGATGTCGGCGTCCGGTTTTACACCTATATAGCCTCCCTCCAAAAATTTATAGAGTCTGCCATTGAAAACAACAGACCCCTGATTTTGCTTGACAGACCGAATCCAAACGGTTTTTATGTGGATGGACCTGTACTTGACCCTAAATTCAGATCCTTTGTTGGCATGCAGCCAATTCCAACGGTATATGGAATGACTATTGGGGAATATGCAAAAATGCTAGTAGGGGAGCGCTGGCTGGATTCAACACTTAGCAGTGGGCTCAACACGATCCATGCGATTGATGAGGCTGCAAAAAAAATGGATTCTTTGGTTCATAAAATGACCAAGCACGGCGTCGATTTCGGATTATATGATTTTAAATTAATCATCATACCATGCAAAAATTACGCGCATCAAAGCAGATATAAATTACCTGTCAAACCTTCCCCCAACCTGCCTAATATGCAGGCGGTCTATCTATATCCAGCCCTCTGCTTTTTTGAAGGCACGGTGATCAGTTTGGGAAGAGGCACTGATAAACCC
>PLCH01000158.1 GCA_003135585.1 Chitinophagaceae bacterium | reverse complement strand
GTTGAAGCGTTTGCCGGCATCAGTCAGCGTAATCTTCATCCAAACTGCTTTTACTGTATCTTTTAATAATGCCCCTGCTGCTTTCGCGGATAAAGGTGACGATTTCATCCCGTTCGTCAGTGGCCGGGAATTCTTCTTCCAGGAATTCCAGGGCTTGGGAGGTGTTCATTCCTTTATTATATAGAATACGGTAAATATCAAGAATGTGATTAATCTTTTCAACTGTAAAGCCTCTTCTTTTCAAACCCACTGAATTCACACCCGCATAGCTAAGCGGATGACGTCCAGCTTTAATATAGGGGGGAATGTCCTTGCCGACCAGGGAACCTCCTCCAATAAATACATGTTGTCCCACCCGCACAAACTGGTGGATCGCACACATACCGCCCAATATAACCCAGTCGCCCAGTATTACATGTCCTGCAACCTGAGAATTGTTGCTTAGAACACAATTATTTCCAATAATACAATCGTGTGCTATATGGCTGTAGGCCAGAATCATACAATTGTTTCCTACCGTTGTTTTCCAGCGGTCCCTCGTTCCACGGTGTATGGTTACAAATTCGCGGATGGTGGTATTGTCGCCTATCTCTACCGTGGTATCTTCGCCGTCATATTTCAAATCCTGTGGATCAGCCGAAACAACTGCACCGGGAAAGATGCGGCAATTTTTGCCAATTCTAGCGCCCTCCATGATTGTAACATTGCTGCCTATCCAGGTACCAACTCCTATTTCAACATTCTGATGGATAACAGTAAAGGGGTCTATTTTTACATTCGTCGCAATTTTGGAATTGGGATGAATATATGTATGCGGATGAATCATTTCTTGCTCAATTGATTGGTCGTCTACTTCTGCTGCCTCTGTGCTCTCTTTTTTAAAAATTGTCGATTTCCCCATAAAAAATGCTGGTAAAACCCAGCATTTCACAAAAATAAACTTATTTACTGCAATTCAACTAAATTAACTTCTCTTTACCAGTTGCGCCATCAGGTCTGCCTCGGTAACAATTTTGCCTCCCACAAATACGGTTCCTCTCATTTCGCATATACCCCTGCGGATAGGAGTTAGTAATTCCATTCTGAGGATCATCGTATCACCCGGTAATACCTGTTGGCGGAACCTGCAATTATCTATTTTCAAAAAATAAGTATCATAACTGCCTCCACCCAACCCGTTTATGGCCAGGATACCTCCAGTTTGTGCCAAAGCTTCCACTTGTAGAACCCCCGGCATTACTGGGTTTCCGGGAAAATGGCCTACAAAAAAAGGTTCATTGAAGGTAACGTTTTTGATACCTACAATATATTGATCTGTCAATTCAATGATCTTATCTACTAACAGGAACGGGTACCTGTGGGGTAAGGTTCTTTCTATTTGTTGTGCGTTAAATATGGGCGGTTGGGAGGGGTTGTATACCGGTATATTTTTTAAGTGCTTGTTTTTCTTTATATACTGTTTGATCCTTTTTGCAAAATCCACGTTCGTAGAATGTCCTGGACGGTTCGCTATGATATGTCCTTTGATTGGATAGCCAATCAGAGCCAGGTCGCCTATCACGTCCAGTAATTTATGTCTTGCGGGTTCATTCAAAAAACGCAATTCAAGATTGTTCAGGTACCCTTCCGTTTTCACTTCAATTTTATCGCGTTTAAATGCTTTGGCCAGGCGTACCATTTCATCTTCGGTAACCGGTTTGTCAACTACCACAATCGCGTTGTTGATATCACCTCCTTTTATAAGGTTATGTTCAAGAAGCATTTCCAGTTCATGGAGAAAACAAAAAGTCCGGCAGGGGGCAATTTCTGTTTTAAAATCCTGCATTCTTTTTAAACCTGCATGCTGGGTGCCCAAAACCGGACTATTAAAATCTATCAATGTGGTTACTTTGTATTCCATTGATGGCATCACCACCATTTCCACTTTTTTCTTTTCATCATAATGAATGATGTTCATGTCTATACTGTACCAGGATTTGGCAGCATTCTGTTCAACAACCCCCACATCTTCAATGATCTCAACAAATGGCTCGGAACTTCCATCTATGATAGGAATTTCAGGCCCGTTGATTTCAATCAGACAATTATCCACACCCATGCCGACCAAAGCGGCCAGAACATGCTCGACNNCGCGGGATGTGTCTGTTACCAAGTCACAATCAGCTTTGATAATTGGCTTTCCGGGAAGGTCAATACGCTGAAATTGATATCCAAAGCCAGGATTGGCAGGTACAAGCCTCAAATCAACCTTTATTCCAGTATGTAATCCTGTACCAGAAATGCTCGTTGGGGCATTTAAGGTGTGTTGTTTATCCGGGTTAAAATTTGCATCCATTCCTTTTTCTTAAGACCGACAAAGATACAAATCAGAAAGGATTTTCAGAACGAACGGTTCCCAGCCCCGAAACTCAGATAATTTCTTCTCTTTCCAGCATCAAAATAGCACTTTGAGGAACGATGAAAAACTTGTCTCCTTCATAAATGACTTCTGTAGCGCCGCTAAGAAGGAAGATCGCAATATCCCCCTCTTTTGCTTGTAGGGGAACATACTTAACCTGATCCTCCTCATTTTTCCAAGGCTCATTTTCCACAGGTAAGGGTATTGCATAACCCGGACCGGTTTTGATAATATAACCCTGCTGCACTTTTTCTTTTTCCTGGACTCCGGGCGGCAAATATAAACCGGCTTCAGTCCGTANNATCAAAACCCTGTCCCCGATAACAACCAGTTTCTTAAATTTATTATCTGAAGTTAGATGCATAAAAAAAATCAAAATTATTATTCAAAGCTACCAAATTTTAAGGTCTTGGCTAAGGACGGAAAGAATGGCTGACGGATAATAAATTCGAATTATTAACAAAACATTATCTGACGGATCATTCTGGCTGCCAAACTGAAAAAGTCTTTGGCTTTTGAAATGTAAGGAGCAGGGAGAATGATGTTTCAAAATAACTTAGTATGTTTGT
>PLCH01000350.1 GCA_003135585.1 Chitinophagaceae bacterium | reverse complement strand
GAAGGACTGAAAAAACTCTTTACCCAGTTTTCATTTCCCGGTGGAATTCCCAGCCATGTTTCACCCGAATGTCCTGGCTCCATGCATGAGGGCGGCGAGTTGGGATATTCACTCAGCCATGCATTCGGGGCCGTTTTTGATAATCCCGAATTAATTGTTTCCTGCGTGGTGGGTGATGGCGAAGCAGAAACAGGCGCTTTGGCTACCGCCTGGCATTCTAATAAATTCCTTAACCCAGCAACTGACGGTGTGGTACTTCCCATCCTGCATCTCAACGGATATAAAATATCCAATCCAACAATTCTTGCCCGGATTGGAAATGATGATCTGGAAAAATTATTTTTGGGATATGGATGGAAACCCTATTTTATTGAAGGAGACGATCCCATGGAAATGCATAATAAAATGGGCAATTTGTTGGATCTTGTGATTGAAGAAATAAAGGCGATAAAATCGACCCGGGCCCAAAATAAAAAAAGCGATCGACCTCGCTGGCCGATGATTATTTTTAAAACTCCCAAAGGATGGACGGGACCGAAAATGGTTGACGGCTTGCCGGTTGAAGGCAATTTTCGGTCACACCAGGTTCCCATTTCTGATCCTGGGAAAAATCCAGAGCATCTCAAACAACTCGAAGCATGGCTGAAGAGCTATAAACCTGAGGAACTTTTTGATGAACAAGGCAGGCTGATACCAGAATTGGCCGATCTTGCCCCAAAGGCAGAGCTGAGGATGGGTGCTAATCCCCATGCCAATGGTGGCTTATTACTACATGACCTCTGCATGCCTGATTTCCGGGATTATGCTGTTGAACTATCGTCCCGGGGTTTTATGGGAACAGGAGATACCTGGGTTTTGGGAAAATTCATCAGGGATATCATTAAATTAAATGAGGAACAAAGAAACTTTAGGGTCTTCGGTCCTGATGAAACCCTTTCCAACCGATTGGATTCGGTCTTTGAAACTACCAATCGTCAATGGGAAGCTCAAAGATTGGAAACAGACCAATTTCTGAACCAGGACGGTCGTGTTATGGAAATGCTCAGTGAGCATCAATGCGAAGGATGGCTGGAAGGTTACCTGCTAACCGGTCGACATGGCTTATTTAATTGCTATGAAGCTTTCATTCATATTATTGATTCCATGTTCAACCAGCACGCCAAATGGCTGAAAGTGACATCACAGCTTCCCTGGCGTAGAAAAATATCATCTTTGAACATACTGTTAACCTCCCATGTATGGAGGCAGGATCATAATGGATTTACGCACCAGGATCCTGGATTTATCGATCATGTAATCAATAAAAAGGCGGAAGTCGTGCGTGTTTACCTCCCGCCTGATTCCAACTGCCTCTTATCAGTGATGGATCATTGTTTGCGCAGCAGGCACTATGTCAACGTCGTGGTGGCCGGCAAACATCCCGCTCCTCAATGGCTTTCGATTGGCGAAGCTGTTATTCACTGCACTAAGGGAATTGGGATCTGGACCTGGGCCAGCAATGATCATGATTCAGAACCGGATGTGGTAATGGCCTGTGCGGGAGACGTGCCCACTCTTGAAACATTGGCCGCAGTATCCATAATTCGAGAAAAATTGCCAGAACTCAAGGTAAGGGTAGTGAATGTAGTTGATCTTATGAAATTACAGCCTCAGACAGAACATCCTCATGGATTAAGTGATGTGGATTTTGACATGCTCTTTACCAAAGATAAACCTGTCATTTTTGCTTTTCATGCCTATCCCTGGCTCATTCACCGGTTAACTTACCGAAGAACCAACCACCATAATATACATGTACGGGGATACAAGGAAGAGGGCACTATTACTACGGCTTTTGACATGACGGTCATGAATGATCTAGATCGATTTCATTTAGTTCAAGACGTTCTGGATAGATTACCGCTAATAGAAGAAAGGGCTGCTTACCTGAAGCAGGAAATGCAGGACAAGCTGATTGAGCACAAATATTATATCCGTAAAAATGGTATGGATATGCCCGAGATCCGTAATTGGAAATGGAAAACTATCAACAGTTCGCAATGCTGATGAAATTATGGTGCTGGAGAATGGTGAAATTATAGAAAGAGGCGATCAAGAAAATTTATTGAAAAAGAAAGGAAGATATTATGAATTATATACCGGGCAGGTCGACAAGTTATACTGCTTATTATATAATTTATTTTTATCAATAAAACCAAAGTCATGACAAATCTTGACTTTGGTAAATCCAAACGTCCTATCCAAGCAAATCTATCGGCAAATGAAACCATTCAGTTCAAACAAGAAATATAAAGCGATGCTACCAGCCTTTTTTTTGACAGCAAATTGATTACCTAATAAAAAAGCTGGAAACAATTACTACTATATCTATCAAACCACCCAGAAATAAAAATGGTATGGTATATTTTGTTGGCAATGCAGCAAGATTCGTAACAACTACGAATGTGAGTGATACCATTGCTGCTATGATTAATCCGAAAGATGCACCATTAAAAAGGATCGCGGCCATTGTCAAAGGAAATAACACTGCCGCCATTACTGTTATCGAAATGCCTACCCAAGAAACATGGTTGATCTTGTCCTGATTTTCGGCCCATCTCAAAAAACGATTTAATGCTGATTGTTTGGTTACTGTTTCATGATAATTGTAAGTTTTCTGTTGATGTGAAATTGTATATTCCATAAATTTTATTTTATGCACAAATTTTGCAATTAAATCGCCAAAATATAATGACTGCAATCAGCACGAAAATTGATCTTAATCAGGGGGTTGAGCGTAATTTTAATTACTCAAAAATATGGTTCAAAAAGCAGTACCAGATATACTGAGATGTTTGGTTTCCCAACTCAAACTTTATGAGGAACCAATCAAAGATGTTCCCCCCGGCTGCGGGAATTGTATATTGCATATCTCTCAACGGAGAGTTAAATACCTCAATACCTTATAAACCAACCAAGTACGAATAATGCATTTGGCAAGACGATCAAGCAATTCCGAATATTCATTAAGGATCGCAATAAGCATAAGATCATCCCACATATTGACCTTACCGATTACAATATCCCGGAATAAGCCAATGGATGGCGGCATAATATTAATTGCCTTCTTAATGCTTAATATGAATATTGTAAATGCATGTGGTATTGCAGGTATTGCTCGCTTGCAAAAGGGCTAAGTATTACCGCTTCGTCTCTCCCAAAAGAACTATTTCAGAAGATCGTCTCATTTCCAGATTCGGAAATTGAGTTTTAGTTTTTTATAGTGCAAGAGTTTGAACCAATCAATAAAAAGGATGGCGGCAATCAAAAGCAATCCGACGATCAGCGCGGCAATGGATCTCCAGGAAAATGCACCATGGAAAAGGTCGGCAGTATTTTCTATGGCCAACTTACCCATCAACACTGCCAGGGCATCGCTTATAAATTTTCCGATAAAAAAAGGAGGTATAATAAAGTAAGGTTTTATTTTGCCCATTCCCGCTGCCAGGAACAATGGAGTTGTTGGTATCGGCAGTAATGAATACAGTAATATAAAT
>PLCH01000213.1 GCA_003135585.1 Chitinophagaceae bacterium | reverse complement strand
AGGCAAGACAGTACAAGCTTTATCTTTTTTGCATCACTACAAAGACAAGCATAAACAGTTAAATTCCCTGGTGGTCTGCCCCACCACTTTGATGTTCAACTGGGAAAATGAAATCAAGAAATTCACTCCCGATCTGACCTACCATATCCATCACGGGGGTGACCGGACCCGGAGCAAGGAGATGATGGCTAAATTTAATGTAATCATCACGACTTATGGAACTTTGCGCAGCGACATCAAACTGCTTATTGAGATCCCTTTCGATTATGTAGTGCTCGATGAATCGCAGGCTATTAAGAACCCTGCCAGTAAAGTTACCAAGGCCGCCTGTTTGCTGAATGCAAGAAATCGATTGTGCATGAGNNGTACACCGCTTCAGAATAATACTTTTGACATTTTTGCACAGATGAATTTCCTGAACCCCGGAATGCTTGGCAGCATAGAATTTTTTCGGCAGGAGTTTGCTATTCCCATCGATAAATTCGGAGAGCCCGACCGCAAGGACCACCTCAGGAAATTGTTGTTTCCTTTTATTTTAAGAAGGACAAAAGAACANNCAACAGAAAGTATACGACGCTTATCGAAATGATTACCGCGATAAAATCCTTGGCACTATTGAATCACAGGGCATTCATAAATCCCAGCTGACCATTTTGCAGGGCCTGATGAAACTTCGGCAGATATGTGATTCGCCGGCCATCCTGAGTGAACCGGATAAATATCCCAATCATTCCATTAAACTGGATGAGCTCGCAAGAGAAATTACAGAGAATATCGGCGATCATAAAGCGCTGATCTTTACCCAATTCCTGGGGATGCTGGCACTCATCAAGGAAAAATTAAAAGAACTCAAAGTCAAGTTTGAATATTTTGATGGCAGCACTTCGGCACAGGAAAGGGAAAGAGCCATCCAAAGTTTTCAGAGAGATGACAGTTGCAGGGTATTTTTGATTTCTCTGAAGGCAGGAGGTGTGGGGCTAAATCTGACCGCTGCTGATTATGTCTACATCGTTGATCCCTGGTGGAATCCTGCCGTTGAACAACAGGCCATCGACCGGACTCACCGGATTGGACAAACGAAGAATATTTTTGCATACCGTATGATCTGCAAAGATACAATTGAGGATAAGATTTTGCAGCTGCAGGACCGCAAGCGCGTACTTGCCAGGGACCTGATCGCAGACGACGACGGCTTCGTTAAAAGCCTTTCGAAGGAAGATGTGGAATATCTTTTCAGCTAACCCCAATCGATTCACCCTACCGTCAATTATTCTTACCATTGAACCATGTTCGTTGCCCCCGTACAAGATTCGGGACGTTATTTTGCCATTGAATTAAAAGTAAACCATTCCATGAGAAAGGTCACCGGCTTAGTTTTCATTCTGATAACCGTTGCCCATTATACCTATTCACAGGAAAAGATAGGTGGCTCCGTTAAGGGTACCATTGTCGACACAGCCGGCAAACAAAATCTGGGGGACGCTTCCGTTTCTGTTTTAAAAGCCACCGATTCTGCACAGGTGGCCTTTATGGTTACGGATAAACAAGGCAGTTTTTTTATCAAGAACCTGAACCCCGGCAATTACCGGCTTCTTATAACTTTCCAGGGATATGAAGGTATAAACAGAAGGTTTTCCATTCTCCCCGAAAAAAATGACATCGATTTTGGAGTTTTATATATTCAAAAGGCAAGCGAATTGCTTCAGGAGGTCATTGTGGAGCGGCCGCCGATCATTCTCAAAAAGGATACCGTTGAATATAGCGCCGGCATGTATACTACTAAACCCAATGCACTGGCCGAAGATTTGCTGAAAAAATTGCCAGGTGTACAGGTGGACAAAAATGGAAATATTACCGCCCAAGGTGAAACCGTAACAAGAGTGCTGGTAAATGGGAAGCGTTTCTTTAGCGATGATCCCAAACTGGCTACCCGGAATTTGCCGCCGGATATCATCGATAAGATACAAGTGTTTGATGATCTGAGCGACCAAAGCAAATTCACCGGTTTTGATGATGGCAACCGCGTGAAAACCATAAATATTACTACTAAAAAAGATAAACGACAGGGATATTTTGGAAAATTTGTAGCCGGCGCAGGCACCAATGAAACTTATGACGCAAGTGTCAACCTGCATCGATTCAATGGAGAGCAGCAAATATCGGTATTGGGTCAGGCCAACGACTTAAATAAGCAAAATTTTACGATACAGGATATATTGGGCTCCTCAGGTGGCAGACGGGGTGGCGGCGCTGGCGGTGGGCAGCCCAGCAGCGGCATTACGACAGTCTGGGCGGGCGGCATAAATTATAAAGACACCTGGAGTCCGAATATGGATGCGTATGGAAGTTATTTCTTTAATAGTCAGCACGTATCCACCAATCAGCAAAGCCATACCCAAAATATCATTAACAAGGATTCCTCCACCTTTAATGACGGATCCCAGTCAAATATTCAAAGAACACAAAACCACCGGATTAATTTTAACCTGGAGCAAAGATTCGACAGCAACAATTCCCTTATATTCAGGCCAAACATAACTTTTCAGACTACCACCCCCTATGGAGTTTCCTCTACCCTTACGACCGATGATAAAGGTTCACCCATCAATAATTCAATTACAAAAACTTCCAGCATCAACACCGGATACAGCATCAATAACGCCAACCTTCAATTCAGACACAGGTTCGCTAAAAAATTCAGGACCTTTTCCATAGACCTGAATACAAGTGCCAACGACAACAATGGATCTGGTTATAACTATGCCATAAATAGTTTTTACCGGCCAATAAAGCTAACCGATACCATCAATCAGTATTATACCGATTCCCTTCACTCAATAAGTTTCAGCCCGACTCTTTCTTATACCGAGCCGGTCGGTAAAAATCAGATCCTGGAATTCAATTATAATTATTCTTACAATAAAAATACCAGCACGAACAATACCTATGATTTTGAAGGCCAGGCAAAAAATTTCACAAGATTTGACAGTTTGTTCAGCAACTCCTATAAATTCACTTCGAATTCCAACCGGTTTTCGCTTAACTACAGGATACAAAATCCGAATTATAATCTAAGCGTGGGATCGGGGGTGCAGGTTACAGGCTTTAACAGCCTGAACACCACAAAAAATGTAACGGTAGCACATGATTACGTGAATCTAACCCCAACCGTTAATTTTCAATATACTTTTTCAAAGACAAGTCACCTTCGCCTGAACTATTCCGGCAGAACGGGGAACCCGTCCGTTTCACAACTGCAACCCATTATCACCACAGGCGATTCAATTAACTTCCAGGTGGGAAATCCCGCATTAAAACCTCAGTTTACCCATAGCATTAGGATGTTGTATACTTCTTTCGATCCGGTAACCCAACGGGTTTTGTTTGCCACGATCAACGCAAGCGCTGTAGTGAACGATATTCGAAGCTCCATTATACAAAATGCCAACGGTGGAAAAACCACCAGCTTTGTAAATCTAAACGGAACCTATAATCTGGGAGGTTATTTTAACTATGGCTTTGCACTCAAAAAACCCAAATCAAACCTCAATTTCATTACAAATATAAACTATAGCCAAAGTCAGAGTTTAATAGACGCCGTAAGTGACTACATAAGAAATACCACAATAGCTGAAACGATTTCCTGGACAACGAATCTGAAGAAAAATTTTGACATGAACTTTAGTTCCTCCACCACTTATAACATAGCCAGGAACTCCCTACAATCCAATCAGGATCTGAATTATTTCACTCAGGTTTTATCCGTTGAATTGACCGCCTACACGAACAGCGGATGGCTTATTGCGACAAGCTTTGACTACACCTACAGTGGAAACCGGCCTCCCGGATACAATGCGAGTGTGCCTCTTTTGAATCCAAGCATTGCTAAGCAGCTATTTAAGAAGAAAAATGGAGAATTGCGTTTAAGTGTTTTTGATTTACTCAACCAAAACACAGCCGTGAGCAGGTCGGTATCTACCAACCAGATCATTGATACCAGAACAAATGTGCTTACACGTTATGCCATGTTAACCTTCACCTATAATTTAAACAATTTTCCGGGTCAGCAACAAAAAAAGATGCCAGGGATGTTTAACGATAGGTTCCGTCCTGGAAATGGAGGAAGGGGAGAGGGCTCCGGCCGGGATCGCCCCTAAAAAACCGTCCCGTCTGGGACGGGACAGTTAGGCACATACTTTTTTAGTTTCAGAGGTAAGTGCTTTAAGTTAAGGTGGAAATATTATCTATTTTTTTTCTTATTATGATAATGGTAGGTGTTGGTCACCGGGGATTGTCCCTCACGAATGACTGAAAATAAGCTTCCCAGAAAACGGTATGGATTGGAAGATCGACGGTAAATGTCTCTATAGACCTTTACTTTATGGGTATCATAGTACATATTATTTTTTTTCATAATAATACCTTTAAAATCAGTAAACACGCGTTTATAACGTCGGGTTTTCATAATTATTTTGCCACAATTGTTAAAAAATGAACCGGGATTTTCTATTGCAATCCTTAGTATTTTTTGGTATTTTGTTTCAAATCCATTCAATGAAAACCTATTTNNCTTGCTTTCCTTGTTTTTTCTGCAGCAATGCTTGCGCAGGATGTTTTCTCAAATAAGGTCAATTCAGCACTTGAAAAAGTGCTGAGGGATTTTCCAAACCGGTTCCACAATATAAAAGGAGAAGTAATTGAACAGGGAAAAAGTACGACTGAATACCGCTCCACTGTCCAGGTTCCAGGCGCAAGTACCTGCATAGTGATCCGAGCTACCGATACGAAAAAAGATGTCTATAGCTGGAGTTGCACCGCTTTGACAACCGAAGATTTCATCGAAGCGAAAAATAAATTCAGGGAAATTTACGGACAGATTGAAAATACAATCATAAAAATTGAAGGGGAAAAACCATTCATTATTACCGGCCAGTATGAAACACCTTCAGAAGACAAAAAAGAAACTACCATCATATTCGAATTATTGCCTGCCGCAGGAGAATTAAAAAAATTAAGAGTCGGATTAAGCCTTCAGTCGGAAATAAAAGGCTGGAAGGTCTCTCTGAGCGTTTCGGACAATGACCGGAAGGAGGATGGCCAGGGAGCCATAACCGACAATTAATTATTAAAAGCGACCTGGGCTTTCCGTTAGAACCGGAAAAAATAATAGCGAAAGTCTCCGGGCTGCCCTTCCGGTCCCTGCAAAAGATTCCCGCAAAACTTAACGTTCATTAACCATTCATTCAACTTGGTTAACCTCGGTTACAGGTGGCAGCTTATATTTTTGACTGCAAAATATCTGCCATGTCAAAAATTGTACTTCTTTCCAGTTTTTCTTTCTGTTTTGTTCTTGCATTTTCCCAGAGAATAACCGTCACGGGAGTAGTATCCGACTCTTTATCCCATAAAGGATTATCGTATGCTACGGTTCCCCTGGTCAAAGCAAAAGATTCCACTCTGACTAGTTTTTCGAGGGCAGACTCCGCGGGGAATTTCAAAATAACCAATATTGAAAAAGGAAGTTACCTGATCTCTGCATCTTATGTTGGATATACGGCAGCCTGGAAGGCTTTTAACTTTGTGGGGAACAAAATCATGTTTACCTGGGTGCCATTTTCATGAGTGATGTTAAGAGCCTCAGTGAGATGGACGTCCTGGCAAGGCGTGCGCCGGTAACGATCAACAACGATACCTTGGAATTCAATCAACAATGCCCTGCGGAACAAAGAAATTAATGCCTCAAAGATCATTGGCGATTCAGTGTTCATCGGAAAATACAAGTTCCTGGTCAACCGGCAGGTATTGGTTCTTGGCACCACAATAATTGACAGGAAGGATATTTTGAATCTTCTTTGGGGGAATGATTCTTTTTTTTAGTTCATGAAATCTCGACGTATATATCACGAAATTGCGGGCCTGTCTCAAAGAAGATGAATTGCTGAATATAATTACTATAAAAGGAATAGGCTACCGTTTTGTTATGAGCTAGCATTCACAATCAGTGTATAGTTCTTCAATACCTCTTCGATTTCTTCAAGCTTAAATGGCTTGGAAATATAATTATTCATTCCCGCCTCCAGGCATTTTTCCTTGTCACCTTTCATGGCATCCGCTGTCAGTGCAATAATTGGAATATTGCAATGTGGTTCCGGTAACTGCCGTACAAGCCGTGTTGTCGTGTACCCATCCATCTCAGGCATATTCACATCCATGAAAATCAGAACCGGATCGTAATGCGGCAGGGATTCCAGGACCTCCCTTCCATTATGCATCTGGATCACTTCAAATCCCATCCGCTGCAATACTTCCGAAATCAGCAGCATATTGATTGGGTCGTCATCGACCACCATCACGCTAGTTGCCTGGGTAATCTTTTCGATGACAGGAATGGATGGATGCAGGGTATCATTTTGAAGCGTTTTTTCAAACAGGGATAACAAGGTGCTGTGAAGTTCATGCATTTTCACTGGCTTGGAAAGAAACTTGGTAATACCCGTTTTATCAGCTTCATACTGATACATATTTTTCTCAAGGGAGGAGAGCATTAATATGAACGGGTGGTGATTCCCCGGGGTATGTTGTTTAATTTCTTTTACCAAAGTCAGGCCGTCCATGCCCGGCATGTGGTGGTCAGTGATAACAAGATCGTATGGTTCATTGGTTTGAACAGCCTGATCTATTTTCAACAACGCATCCTTTCCGCTTGAAGAAATTTCACATTTAATCTGGAAATGAAATAATATTTCCCTCATGAGCTCCAGGTTCGTAATATTATCATCCACCACCAGCACTTTATTTAAAAGCGGTTTGGCCGGCAACAAAAATTCAGGTTGCTCATTGGCCACTTCCAGTACCAGACGCAGAGCAAATGCGCTTCCCTTTCCAGGTTCACTTTCAACCGTGAGATAGCCCCCCATCAATTCTGCCAGACTTTTGCAAATGGTTAGCCCAAGTCCCGTACCACCATATTTGCGGGTTGTGGAGCTGTCTGCCTGCGTAAAACTGTCAAATATCTTTTGCAATTTTTCTTTTACTATGCCAATCCCAGTATCCTTGACAATTATAGCCAGGTTTTGATATTTTTTATCATCCTTGAAATAAACATCTCCGTCCTTTTGTATGGAAATAAAAATTTCTCCCTCCCTTGTAAACTTGATTGCATTTCCCAGAAGGTTGACCATGACCTGGCGGATACGAAGTGGATCCCCAACAAACTGCGAAGGAATATCCCGGTCCACACGGAATAATATCTCCAGTTTTTTCTCAAATGCTTTTACTGTCAGGATATCAATTGTTTCTTCTATCAATTCATCCAGTTTAAACAACACATGGTCAATCAGCAGTTTGCCCGCCTCAATCTTGGAAAAGTCTAGGATATCATTGATAATTTCAAGTAATCCGTAGGCGGATTTTTTCACATTCTGCAAATAATCCCTTTGTGTTTTTTGGAGTTCCGTAGTCAATACCAGGTCAGTAAACCCAATGATCCCGTTCATGGGAGTTCGAAGTTCATGGCTCATATTGGCCAGAAATTCACTTTTCGCCCTGCTGGCGGATTCGGCAACCTCTTTAGCCTTTATCATTTCCATTTCAATGTGCTTGCGCTCTATGGCTGCGGACAGCGAAGAAGCAAAAGATACTAAAATGGAAAATTCAGCTTCGGTCCAGACTCTTTCTACTTTGAGGCCATTGAAACCGACAAATCCCCAGAAATTATCCTTTACAAAAATGGGAAAGGTGACCAGGGAAAGGATTTTGCGTTCCTGAAGCATG
This sequence comes from Chitinophagaceae bacterium, assembly GCA_003135585.1. Taxonomy (GTDB): domain Bacteria; phylum Bacteroidota; class Bacteroidia; order Chitinophagales; family Chitinophagaceae; genus Puia. Next base: position 2,087 of record PLCH01000213.1, on the reverse strand, counting down.
GACCGCAATTCCTCGTTTTGTTCCGTGCTGACATATGATATGACAGGTTGGTTATTCCGCAATATTTCCACATAAGCCTTTAGCTTGTCAAATGGAACTCTCTGCACTTCCCGGTTTGGAGGAAGGACCAGGTCCTTATCTGATAACCATTCGTGTTTCAAACTAGTTCTCCATATCTGATATTCGTGGTCGTATTCATTCTGGAAAACGTAGGCTTGATCCACCTGTGATTTACTGCCCAAAATCTCCAGTGATTTTGAAATGGACTGATCAAGGTCATTGTTGATCAGTAGGGACTGGGTGGCTTCCGCAACTGCGTGTAACAGCTGATCCTTCTTTTTGAGTTTTTCATGGGCGATTCTCTGGTCCGTAATATTCCTTGAAGTACAGATCAGCTTGATCACTTCATTTTGGTCAATAATAGGCTTGATGATACTTTCCAGCCAAATGGAGGAATTATCCTTTTTACAAATTCTATAGCGTATAATAATACTTTCATTGTTAGAAAAAGAGGCTGATTTATCAGTCGCAAAAAATTTATACTTGTCATCCGGATGAACATAGTCCAAAATTGACCTGCCAATTACCTCATCAACGTCATAACCAAGCACGTTGGTGACCGACGGAGACAGGTACCAGATCGTTCCGTCAGCGGCATGTACACTGATAATATCCTCAGAGTTTTCTGCAAGCAGCCGGAATTTTTGTTCACTGTTGACCAGGGCATTCTCTGCTTCTTTCTGTGAAGTTATATCCTGTGCTATCCCAAATCCCCCATATTGGTCAATAACTTTCCCTTTTATAAAAAGATGGCGCATCCAGCCTTGTTTGGTGATCACCCTGCAGGAAAAAGAGTTTTCGTAATCATTATTTTCTTTATTATCGATAGCCATGGAAAATTCCTCAACCACTCGCGTTAAATCCTCAGGAACAATAAATTGATTAAGAAAATCCTCCAGTAGGATTTTGTCGGAATGGTCATCTTCCATGGCCAGCAGCTCTTTCATTTCTTTGCTGAAAACTAGTTCCTGTGTGGCAAAGTCGATTTTCCATGAGCCCATTTTTGCATAGGTCATTGCGTAGGAAAGTGTTTGTATAGCCTCTTCTTTTATGAGTTCGGCCTGTACTTTGTCAGTCACATTCAGGCCAATGCCTTGGATCTCATTCACCTGACCATTCTCGTCGGACAGAGCTATCAATTCCCAGTCGGTCCAAAGGAATTGCTTCGCATTTTTGAAGGGTTTTCGGATCAGTAATTTGACAATTTTACCAGGATTATTCCAGCATTCACTCGCTACGGCTTCACAACGGGGAACATCCTTCGGAAATATGGTTGAAAAAAAGAGTATCTGTTGAATTTCTTCTTCCGTATAATTAAAAGTTTTAGAAAACGCTGAATTGGCATAGGTAAAGTTTCCTGCCCGGTTGATCCGGATAACGTAGTTTGTTTGTGAATGGAGGATGGATGTGATATATTTTTTTTCCTGCAGAAGGTCATTTCGGGCTTTTTGCAATTCCAGGTAATTTTTCTCGCCCTTTTTGAAGGCAGGCTCCAGTACAAGTATGACCAGTAAAACGATGGCAATGAAAAGTGAAATGAATTTCCCGGTATTGATATTGGAAGCCTCGGTGCTTTTTTCACTAAGAATCCTCGTATACCCCTGCGTAATGGAACTCATCAGTGGCTCAAATTTTTGCTGATTATACAAAAGTTCCCGGAGGTATAATTGTTTGTTTATCGTCAATAAAATAGAATCAGCCTGGGTAAGTTCCGTTCCAATGGCCAGGATACTCTTGAAATGCTGCTGGGCCGTGGAAAAAAGTAATTTGATCTCAAAAAATGCCTGGGGAACAGGTAATTGCGGAGATTCAATCTGTTTTTGAAGAAGTTGTTGGTTTTGTTTAAAAGTAACCAGGGATTTGGTTAATTCGGCTCTTATTATATCTGACTTTGAGGCATTACCAGGATCGTTTAATAATAAAACTGCATCCGTGGTTATTAGCTGGCTAAGGGTTTGCTGCTGACCAGAAATATTGATCGCATCCACCGATTCCTCATTTTCAGCCGCCTTAATATGAATCAGGTA
>PLCH01000124.1 GCA_003135585.1 Chitinophagaceae bacterium | reverse complement strand
GGACACGGTTGACCGGGTGGTTCCCTATTATAAAAAAGAAATAGAACCGCTCCTGAAAGAAAATAAAAATATTCTCATTGTGGCCCACGGGAACAGCTTGCGCGCTCTAATGATGTATCTTGAAAATATAGACAAGGAATCCATTGTAGAGGTGGATATACCTACAGGCATACCCAAAATTTATACTCTTGATACTGAACTAAAAATAATCCGGTTGGCCTATTTATAGACAATCTTTAATTTTTTGAGGGCATTGCTGGNNCAAATAAACTCCTATATGATCAAATTTCATGAATTAAAGGTGGGAAACAACATTCTGGCGGAATTTGATGGGAAATTGGATCAAGGGGTGGTTACAGACCTTGACGTGATCGACAAGGAAGTATATGTAGAAACTGAAGTACAGGAATTCTGGTACACCCCTGAGCATTTGTTTCCGATTCCACTGGATGAAGCCCAATTGATGAAATTCCATTTTGAAAAACAGGAAAACCCTGACGGTTCCGTTAAGTATATGCGTGGTCCCTTTCGAATTCTACTACCGGAAAAGGGAAATTTCTCTTCCTTTGAAATGTGGTACAGGGAGGACAAAAGGCATATAAATCATACCTTTAGCGTTCACGAACTTCAAAATCACTATTTAGAGATGACCAAGGTGGAATTAACCAGAGACTAGCAGATTTTGAAAATCTTATCTATTTTTGCACGCAAACGGCCATTTATCCACATAAAACATAATTTTTTCCCCCAAATTTTCTTGTTTCGCGTTGTAATGCCTATCTTTGCGGTCCCAAAATTGTATGGCTAAACAAGCACTCATTAAACAAGATGGTAAAATTATAGAGGCCTTATCCAATGCCATGTTCAAGGTGAAACTGGAAAACGGGCACGAAATTTTGGCAACCATCTCCGGGAAAATGAGAATGCACTATATCAGGATATTGCCAGGTGATAAGGTTGGTGTTGAAATGAGCCCGTATGATTTGACAAGGGGAAGAATAATATTCAGGTACAAATAGGATAAAAGCTGAACGCATAAAATTAAAAACTATGAAAGTTCGTGCATCTATTAAGAAGCGCAGTGCGGATTGCAAGATCGTGAGAAGAAGGGGCACATTATATGTTATAAATAAGAAAAATCCCCGCTTCAAACAGCGGCAGGGATAATCTTGGCCGGCTTTTAGCAATGGGACCCTTGGTCAGAATTAGCCCTAAGGAACTGCTATTTAAATTTCAAACCAAGTAATTAAATCGTAAATCCAAAAAAATATGGCGCGTATTGCCGGTCTAGACTTACCAAAAAATAAAAGAGGAGAAATAGGGCTCACCTATATTTATGGTATTGGCGTCTCAACTGCCCAGTATATATTGTCAAAAGCAGGTATCAGTTTTGATAAAAAGGTGAACCAATGGGATGATGAGGAACTGAATGCCATACGAAACATTATCACCAATGAGTTTAAGGTCGAGGGCGCTCTGCGCTCCGAAGTACAAATGAATATCAAGCGTTTGCTTGATATCGCCTGTTATCGCGGAATGCGTCACCGTAAAGGATTGCCGGTCAGGGGACAGCGTACCCGCACCAATAGCCGTACCCGGAAAGGTAAACGGAGGACGGTAGCCGGAAAGAAGAAAGCGCCTAAGAAGTAAGATAAAATATCATTTAGAGAATTATGGCAAAAGCACAAGCACCCAGCGCTAAAGTCGCTGCGAAGAAAAGAGTGGTAAAAGTTGAGGTTTATGGTGATGCACATATCACTGCCAGTTTCAACAATCTCATTATAAGCATTACAAACAAACAGGGTCAGGTGATTTCCTGGAGCAGTGCTGGAAAGATGGGTTTTAAGGGATCCAAAAAGAATACGCCCTATGCTGCCCAGATGGCGGCTTCAGATGCTGCAAAAACGGCGGTTGACGCCGGTTTAAAAAAGGTGGATGTATATGTGAAAGGGCCAGGTTCAGGAAGGGAAAGTTCCATAAGGGCACTTTCGAATAACGGGATTGAAGTGGTTATGATAAAAGATGTTACTCCATTACCACACAATGGTTGCCGGCCACCAAAGAAAAGAAGGGTATAACTTACACATATTTAGATATTTATATTTAATCAAGCTGGTCAAGATTCAATTTTAAGATTTTTAGATAATCTTGATCGGGAACTTAAAAAATCTGATAGAACATTATGGCACGTTACAGGGGACCCAAGACCAAAATCTGTCGCAAGTTCGGAGAGCCGATTTTAGGCAACGGAAAGTATCTGACCAAAAACAGTAATCCGCCTGGACAGCATGGCGCAATGAAAAAACGCAAGACCTTAGGCGAATATGCATTGCAGCTCAAAGAAAAACAGAAAGCCAAATACACCTACGGGGTTTTGGAACGCCAGTTTAGAAAGACTTTTGAGGAAGCCTCGCGTAAAAAGGGTGTGACCGGTGAAAACCTGATCAAATTACTGGAGGCCCGTTTGGATAATACCGTTTTTCGTCTGGGGATTGCACCTTCCCGACCGGCCGCCCGTCAGCTGGTAGCGCACAAGCACATAGTTGTTAATGGGGAGGTTGCAAATATTCCATCCATGCAGCTGAAGCCGGGAGATAGCGTTGGTCTGAAGGAAAATACAAAAACAAATGCGGGTATTACCAGCCATATCCGTGGAAAGAACCAGAAGTTTAACTGGCTGGATTGGAATGAATCCGAAGTGAGAGGAACTTTTGTTGCCTACCCTGAAAGGGAGAGTGTTCCAGAGAACATTAAGGAGCAATTGATCGTTGAATTATATTCTAAGTAATAAACCCCAAGCCCGGCTGAACCGACAGAGGCACAAAAGGGGAATTAAATAAATAAATCGCAACTTTAAATATGGCCATTTTAAATTTCCAGAAACCAGACAAAATCATTCTACAAAAAACTACTGATTTTGAAGCGCAGTTTGAATTCCGCCCCTTAGAACCGGGTTATGGAGTAACCATAGGGAATGCTTTGCGCAGGGTATTGTTGAACTCTTTGGAAGGACACGCTATTATCGGAGTGAAAATTGAAGGGGCAGACCATGAATTCGCCACCCTCAAAGGGGTAACCGAAGACGTGGTAGAAATTGTCCTCAATTTGAAACAGGTTCGGTTTAAAAAGAAAGTGGAGCATGAAGTCGGACAGGAAAAGATTGTTTTGAGCCTTAAGAATAAAACTGAATTTACAGCCGGCACCATCGGTGAAGCCACCCCGAATTTCGAAGTAATGAATCCGCAATTGCTCATTTGCACCCTGGATGCTTCGGCAAAATTGGATATTGAAATCACTATCGGGAAAGGCCGCGGTTATGTTCCGGCAGAAGATAATAAACCAAAAGATGCGCTATTTGGCTACATTCCAACGGATGCCATCTTTACTCCGATCAAGAATGTAAAATATTCCATTGAAAATACCCGCGTTGAACAAAGAACCGATTTTGAGAAATTGGTTATGGAAGTGGTAACCGATGGAACCATTCATCCGGAAGAAGCCGTCAAGCAGGCTTCCCGCATCCTTATCCAGCACCTTATGATAATTACGGATGAGAATATCACTTTTGATAATAAGGAAGAGAAAAAGGAAGATTTGGTTGATGAACAAACATTGCAATTGCGTAAGGTATTAAAGACGCCATTGGAAGATTTGGATCTTTCCGTTCGTGCCTTCAATTGCCTCAAGGCTGCGAAAATAAACAGCCTTAGCGAACTGGTTACCTATGAGCAGGAGGATTTGATGAAGTTCCGCAACTTTGGCCAGAAATCTTTAGCGGAAATTGAACAGGTATTGGGAGAAAGAGGTTTGCATTTTGCGNNAATGGATCTGGGCAAGCTTAAAATAGATGATGAGTGAGGATTTGTGGAAAGCGATAAGTTTTTTCAAATGAGTAGGTTATAATTCCTGACACGGTATAACCGGATAAAATATAAAAGTCATGCGTCACGGAGACAAAATCAAAAATCTTAGCAGAACGGCTTCCCACCGAAGAGCCCTGCTGAGCAATCTGTCCTGCCAACTGATAACTCACAAAAGATTGGTAAC
>PLCH01000365.1 GCA_003135585.1 Chitinophagaceae bacterium | reverse complement strand
GTCGGGGACCCTTACAATGTGGTGGTGATGGTCTTTTGTTACCTCGCGGTTAAATGGGCATTTTTATATTTCTTATACAAGAAAAAAATATTTTTGAGAGTATGAAGGGTATGCCTAGTCAGGCCCTTTTATATAACCGGTGAAACTGCTGCAATATGGTTTTCCAATTGAAAATCTCCCGGATCATACGTTGGGCATTTTCGCTCATGGCGCTTCTTCCATTTTGACGAATGCTGGTATATACTTTTTTAAGTGCCTCAAACAATGCTTCGTGATCTGGCTGATCAATCACCTCTCCGCAATTGTATTGACGTATAAAATCACCGATATGGGTAACCTTTGTTACCACGCAGGGAATTCCTGTCGAAGCGGCTTCCAGAACCGCAAACGGTATTCCCTCGATCCGGCTTGGGTAAGCAAAAACCTGCATCTGTTGAAGAAGCCCCAGTTTCTCTTCGTCTGACTGCTGTCCCCAAAAACTCATGTGTCTGGCGATACCCAGTTCAGCAGCCAACTCTTCAAGTTTGGTTCGTTCAGGGCCATCGCCCATGATCCATAGTTCGGATAAAGGAACCTGTCTGTTAAATAGGGAGAATGCCCTTAGAAGTATGTCCAAACCTTTTGAATGGATATCCAGCTGGCCGCAAAAACCAATAACAAATTCCCTTGAATAATTATCATGCTTAATCTTCGTAAACCCTTCATAGCCGTAAGGAATCAGCATGGTTTTTTTGTTGGGATAAATGATTTGCAAGGCCTCCTTTTCAATTTTATTTAGACAGTGAATGTACCGGGCATATTTTAATATTCTTTTTTCGAATAATTGAAAATAGATCTTCCTGGTCCATTGACCCTTCTGAAAAGCGATGACAGGATAACTGTCCTGCGGCGTAAAAACAAAAGGAATATTTCTTCGGTGTAAGGCCTTCACAAGGGTATAAAAAAAAGAGTTCCAACCACCGTGCAAATGGAATACAGCATTTCCTTTTATATTCTCCAGGGCTTCCGTCAATTTGCTGTCCAGGCGAAAAGGATTGAGGCATTTCCTGAACAACAGTGTAGAAAAAGGCCTCCAGGGATAATCGTGGACAGGGGAACGGTCAATCCCCCATACCGAAACATTTTCTTTTGCCAATGCCTGCTGGGTAGCCAATTCGTTTACCAAACTATTGGAAGCTTCCAGGCCCCTGGGGTTGGCCTTTCCCTCTAACACATGGATTATTTCCATAGATCCCGATTATTAGATTAAAATTCAACAGCCATCGAGGTCAGGTAATGAATTAAAGAAAGTGAATTTTTTTGCTTTAATTTCTTGAGTATGTTGTGCCGGTGGACCTCTACTGTTTTAAAATGAATTCCCAGTATGCCTCCAATGTCTTTGGATGAATAACCCTTTTTCACAAATTTTACAACTTCAACTTCTCTTTGTGAAAGTTTCTTAATATCCGGATCTACCGGACCATCGTCTATCATCTGATCTGAAAGGATATTTTTTATTTCACTGCAAACATAGGAATTCCCTTTGCTGACTTCCCTGATAGCTTCTACCAATTCATGTTTGGGGGAGTTCTTGGTTACGTATCCAACTGCCCCTAACTTCAGCATCTTTTTCACATAGGCAATTTCAGCATGCATGGACAAAGCAATGATTTTTGTAGCCGGAGATAAAATGCGGATCATTTTCAGGGTGTCAAATCCGTTAACAGGCTGCATGTTTATGTCCAGCAAGACAACATCAGGCTTTTTGGACTTGGTGATTTCAATACATACTTNNGTTTCCGCAATTACCTCAAAATTCTGATCCTGGCTTAGTAAATAGCTCCAGGTCTCACGGATCAGCCTGTGGTCATCCACAATCAGGATCGAAATTTTATTCATTGGTACCATTTTTTTCATTTAAGAATGAGCTGAAATAATCCCAGGAAATTCACTCTGACGGCAACAGCACTGTCAACGCACAACCATGGCCGGGGGAAGTCTGGTAATCCACCGTCCCGTTGAACAATTTTGACCTTTCACAAATATTGGATAAACCAATCCCTTTTTTCGTTTGATTAATATCAAAACCTATTCCGTCGTCATGGATATCCAATTGGACCCCCTTTGCATTTTTGGTTAAACTAATACTCACATTTTTTGCAAGGCTGTATTTAATTATATTATTCATTTGCTCCTGAACGATCCGGAACAATGCTATTTTCTTATTTTCCGAAAGTGTTTCTACATAAATATGATTGCGCGTTGTAAATTTTACATTAAATAAGCCGGTGCTGTTGATATCTTCGACCACCATCCCTATGCTGTCCACCAATCCGTTCCCTTTTAAACGGGGCACGACCAAATGGCTTGAAAGATTCCGTATCTCCTCAATTGCCACAAAAATAAAATCACTGACTTTATCCCTGATTTTTCTTTGATTCTTGCTTTTTGGCTTTAAGAGATCGAGATAAAGTTTTGCAGATGACAGCACCTGGTTAACGTTGTCATGCAACTCATGCCCCAAATAAGTACGCTCCTTTTCCTGTACAGCTATGACTGTTTCAGCAATTTTTTTATCATACCTCGATTTTTCCTTCTTCAATAAAATCTCCAGCTCTTTTACTTCCGAGATATCTTTTAATGAACCAATCATTCTCATTGGCTTTTCATTTTCATAAATAATATAACCCTGGTCAGCTACATATTTATATGAGCCATCTGCGCATTCAAATTCATATTCTTCTCTCCAGGATTGTGACTTTCGCGCAATTACATCGTCAATCGTGTTTTTTACCCGCTCCCGGTCTTTGGGGTGTATACCCCTAAACCACCAGGATAAGTCATTGCTGTCAGCCTGATCAAAACCCACCAGGTTTTGCAAAGCCTGGTTCCTGAGTACTTGTCCTGTTTCTATATTCCATTCCCAGATGGCATCAGAGGTAAGCCTGCTTAAGTGGAACACCCTTTCGTTTGCCTTTTGCAATTGAAGGTCAGCTTTGTATTTATCAGTGATATCCCATGCTTCTCCCCCTATTGCCGAAATAACAGTCGCCTGCACGGGATAAATGTTCACAAGAAAGAAAAATTCTGTCCCGTCCGCTTTGACTAGCCGGTGGACGTTCTGATAGGAAAGCTTTTTTTGTCTTACCAGTTCGTGGTTTTTTTGAAGAATATCGGCAATAGCTTTTGGAACTAGGGAAGAAATATCCTTGTTGATTGCCGTGCCTTTTATCTCAAAATAGCAGTAAAAGGAGGCATTCGCGAAGACCAGCTTATCATGTTCATCTACGATCCAAATCAAGGCCGGCGTCTGGTTCATAAGGCTTTGAAAAAGAGCTTTTTCTCCTTTCGTATGCATTTCTTCCCTTATTTCAGTATTTGCATCGAAAAAGCAAGACACAACAGCAACGGGCACGGATATCGAGTCATCAAATAGAGGCTTAGAATGTACCATAATTGACCTGGATTCTTTTCCTGCAGTCTCGATAACTATTCTGTTGTTGCTGTGTGTCTCGCGGGTCTGAAGGGTTTTTATAGGAGGAAAACCTTTAAAAATAACGGATGGATCATCGGGTTTTAATGTTTTCCAAATTTGTTCAAATGAGTTTCTTTCATATAATTTGGGAAGGGCTATATCCAATATCTCAGCGGCTTTGTGGTTGGCGAGGATTACTTTCCCGCTTCCATCCTGAACCAGGATCCCTATATTCAACTTGTTTAGAATTGCTTTAAAAAAATTATCGTTTTTATGGGAGACTCCATCGGAAAATTCATCCTTTTTAATATCGTAGCCAACGCACAAATAACTGGGACCGCAAGCCGGAGAAGAAAGCAACTTGTTGACTTCCCACCTGGTCTCGTGAATAGTCCCATTTATTAAACTTAAATCAACCAGGACTTTCTGGTTCTTATTATCAGAATCTTCCAGCGTTTTTCTAAATGACATATAGTAGGGAGGATTCAAAAAATCAAAAATGCTGGAATTCATCAATTGCCTGCCTTCATGATGCAGGGCAGTGGACAGGTGGGTGTTGGCGAACAGTATTTTGCCTTCCTTGTCTAGTACCATAAGGTGATAGCCCCTTCTATATTTGTTATTTCCAATCCCCTCCGCTGTATTCATAGCCTTTAAATTTGAATCATGACAATATTTTTATTGGAATTCATTCTAATTGAACGTGCCTAATAAAATCCGGTATTTTTTCAAATTCGTTTGTTTTATCAAAAAAATAATACGCCCCGAGTGACTTGCACAGATCCCGATAGTAATCACTTGAATGATTTGTAAACATAATCACCATTAACTCCCATTTATTAATCGATATGGTTCGCAACAATTCTATGCCACTTTTATCGGGCAGGTTAATATCCAGCAGCATCAAGTCCGGTTTCAGCACGGAAAGTATGTTCATTGCATCAGTAAAACTGCCTGCATGCAGGACCTGCTTCACATTTTTCAATCCATTTAAGATTCTGGTTAACCTTTCGGCAATTAAGGGGGAATCATCAACAATTAAAACTACGAGCTCTTCCTTTTTCATAGGCTACTGTTTCCATTTGCAAAGAAAGGATACAGGCATAGGGAATTAAATAGAGCGACTATCTATTTTGGGTAATCATCCTTGAGGGAAGCCTGTAGAACTTATACTACAGAAAAGCTGAAACAAGGGGGAAAAGACTGGTCACAACAATTTATTTTCAATGGCATACATAGTTAATTCAGCATTGTTTTTCAAATCCATTTTTGCAAGTAATCTTGACCGGTACGTGCTGACTGTTGTAATGCTTAAGGAAAGTAGAACGTCTATTTCGGATATTGTTTTTCCGGAAGCAATAAGCTTAAGGACTTCAAACTCCCTGTCTGAAAGCAGTTCATGGGACATTTTGCCGTTTTCTAGGTCCAGGCTGCTGGCAAGTTTTTCCGCGACGGAGGAGGAAATATATTTTCTTCCCTGCAAAACCCTTTGTACTGCTTTTACCAACTCATCTGGTGCAGTATCTTTGTTCAGGTACCCGGCCGCTCCGGCTTTTAATATACGGATGGCATATTGTTCCTCAGGATGAACGCTTAGTATCAATACAGGTATTTTTGGCACGAATTGTTTTAAATGTTTCAGCGCCTCCAAGCCGCTTAAGCCGGGCAGGGAAAGGTCGCTGATAATAATGTCCCAGTTCGATTCCTTTGCTTTGTTTATCATACTATCCGCGTCAGCAACATCCTCTATATGGGCAGAGGGGTAGGCCTCCAGTAATATTTCCTTCAGTCCCTTTCTGACAATAGCGTGATCATCAACAATTAAAATACGAACCATGGAGTAATTTTTTTGGTTTTCTCATTTTTATGAATCCTGTAATGGAACAGTCGCCACGACGCTGGTTCCTTTACCGGGATGGCTGATTACCTCACACACTCCGCCCATCATGATCACCCGTTCCTTTATACCCAGCAACCCAAGGGTTTTATTATGACCTGTTTTACTGGCATCAAAACCTTTACCGTTATCGGAAATGGAAAGGGTAAGCAAACCCTCCTTCCATTTCAACAATACGGTTACTTCGGTCGCTTTTGCATGCCGCGCTATATTTGTAAGCGACTCCTGGAATACCCTGAAAAGGCCGACCCTGATATCGGCAGGTATGGGTATTGTCGCAGATTCGAAAATACAATGAACCTCTAAACCTGATCTTTTTTTAAATTCGAGGCTTTGCCATTTAATTGCGTCACTCAGGCCAAGGTCATCCAATACGCTGGGGCGAAGTTTCGTTGCTATTCTTCTGACAGTTTTTACAGTTTCATCCAATAGTTGAAATATGGATTCCACTCTTTTTTTAATCAATTCATCCTTTACCAATAATTTTTTGGTTAGCCAGGAAAGATCCATTTTAATCCCTGCAAGCTGTTGTCCCAGTTCATCATGTATTTCCAGTGCAATAGTCGTCCTCTCTTCTTCCCTTATGTTTTCTACGCGGGCGACCAGCTGCCGGATATCCTGATAGGACTTTTTTAATTTTTCTTCAGCCCTTGTTTTTTCCGTTACGTCTATTGCCAGCGTAAGGCGAACATATTCTCCTTTATAAATAATATCCTGTGCAATAGTTTCTATATCAAGTAAAGAACCATTCTTATGTCTGTATTTCCATACTCCCAAATTCTTTACTTCAGGAATAATTTTCTGGTATTCAATAAAAAAACGCTCCAGTTTCAGGGGGTTGATAAATTCCTGGATATCCATTTGCAAAAATTCATTTTTTGTATACCCAAATACCCCGCATGCGGATTCATTAACATCAATAATGCCAGGGCCGTTGAAGGATCTCATCCACATGGGCATGGGATTACAGTCAAATAATAATTTATATTTCTGCTCAGAATCAAGTAAACTCGCTTCAGATTTTTTAGCTTCGGTAATATCCAGCACCAGGGACATTATGGTTATTACTTTCCCTTCTTTATCTTTCAAAACCGAATTGAACCATTCACACCATAAAACCCTTCCGTCCTTTGTATAATTTCTATGCTGGACACTGTTTCTTTCAACCTGCCCGCCTATGAGTTCCTCACCAATTTTAGTCAATCTGGGTAAATCTTCTATGAACACGATGCTCAGGCCATCCTTTTGCTGTGTTTTAAACTCTTCCTCGCTCCATCCTAAAATCTCCTCAGTCCTTTTGGACCAGCTCTTTACCCTTAACTGGTTATCCCATTCGACAAACCCAAGCGGTGAATTTACCACATGAAATAGTAACCTGTCATGGGTTGCCTGTAATTCCTGTTCGGCATTCTTCTTAAGGGTTATATCCCTGAAATAAATAGTGATGCCGGAAACTGAAGGATAAACGTGAAAATCAAACCAACCTTCAAAGACCTGCAGGTATTCTTCGAGGTGTATATTTTCCTGCGTTTCCATTGCCTTAATACAAACCTTATAAAATGACTTACCCTTCCCTTCGGGGAATTCTTCCCAGAAATTTCTACCCATGAGGTAAACAGAAGAACGACCAAGTAGCTGTTCCGCTTTGTTATTGACGTAGATAAAATTCCAGTTTGTATCAAGGGCAATAAAAGACTCTGATACCCTTTCAATCAGGGTACGATATTTTTCCTCAGATTGTATCAACTTTTGTGATGCATCCAGCTTTTCATTTTCCATCTTGCATTGCTCTTTTTCTGCAAAAAGAAATTAATTTATTTGAAAAATCCATTCCCTTATCAATATATTTCGAAAGTGAATATATCAGTTTTTGTGCTGGTGGCTTATTTGAAATTAGTTTTGGTAATATGCCCATTTCTGAACGCAACAAGTCAGCAAATTTACCGAAGTCATCATCCAGGGTGCTCTCGGGGAAATATGAAAATCAGAGACCTGGCTCCTAATTCATTAGTTATGGATAATACCCTTTCAGAATGATATAAAACTGCATGTGCATGTCTTACCCATTCAGCTGATTTCTGATTCCGTTTTGCTTCCTGAATTGTTATAAATACAATGGTAAGGAAGGATATTGTAATAATAACTGTTCCGGTTATCGGCNNCCTTCCGGATTTTAAAAAGATCTTCGAAATCCACTTCAAATAAAAAGAGATATACAATTAGGCATCAAAGTTAAAGAAGAATTTTCATTAGTTATAGGTGGAAGGAACAGTAAAGTGTAAATCAGGCTTAAATTTTTATAAAATATAAGGGTAATCATTTAGGTAAACCTTTCTATTAAAAAATATTTTTCCGGAAAAAACGATATCCGTAAAANNCAAATAAGCCTGCAGTTTTTTCAATATCCTAACGGAATCCATGGAAACCTTCTATAGAGGCAATTTGTGTATGCAGCCGGCTTATCAGGATTTGTACTTCTTTATTATACTCCTTTTCAGAATTTTTAATGAAAGAAGGCCAGACAAGTCCGAAAGTATCGGCAATGGAAGGGGAATATTCATACACCTGT